>JAPPKI010000163.1 GCA_028820035.1 bacterium
TCCCAATTAATAGCTTAATCCCCCCTCATCTCTTTCCTGCAAACGGGGCCGTTCATTGACGGGCCCCGTTTTATTTTTCTATCGCTTGCGTACTATCCTAAACAGCCACGTAGGGGCCGCCGGACACGGCGGACGGGAGGGACACCATGACTACGGGTGCTGACTCTTCTGGCGCGCAGCCGCCTGAGGACTTCGAGTCTCCGCTGGAGCCGATCAACAAGGTCGGAGTGATCGGCGGCGGGATAATGGGATCGGGAATCGCTGAGGTGTGCGCCCGAGCCGGTTTGGACACCTTGGTGATCGAGGTGGACGACACCGCAGTCAGCATCGCCCGGAAGTCGATCGAAGATTCCCTGAACAAGGCGGTCTCCCGCAACAAAATGCCGGCGTCAACTCGAGACCTGGCCTTAGACTCGCTCAGCTTCAGCACTGACATGGGCGACCTGGCCGACCGGGATATGGCGATCGAGGCTGTGATCGAATCGCTGGAAGAGAAGCTGTCGGTGTTTCGGGCCATGGACAAGGTGATGGCTCCAAACGCCATCTTGGCTACCAACACCTCCTCCATTCCCATCATCACCCTGGGCTCCATAACCAGCCGGTCGGACATGGTGCTCGGCATGCACTTCTTCAACCCGGCCCCGATACAGCCCTTGGTAGAGCTGGTGCGCTCGCTGGGCACCTCCTTGGAGACCATCGACCGGGTCGACCGTTTCGCAGTGGAGGTGCTGGGCAAGCGGGTCATCCGCTGCCGAGATCGGGCCGGGTTCGTGGTGAACCGGCTGCTGGTGCCCTACTTGCTCGACGCCATCCGCATGTTCGACGAGGGCAAGGTGAGCGCGGCCGATATCGACAGCGGGATGATGTACGGCTGCGGACATCCCATGGGCCCGCTGACACTGTGCGATCTCATCGGGCTGGACACCATCGAGGCGGTGGCCGACGTGCTTTACGAGGAGTTCAAAGGATCCCACAACGCCCCGCCCCCGCTGTTGCGGCGCATGGTGGCCGCCGGACATCTGGGCCGCAAGACCGGCAGGGGCTTCTACGAGTACGAGAGCTAGGGCTGATCATGGAACAAGCTGCCGTTGAGGCATTCGGAAATTATCTGCGCAGCCAGCGCAAGCTGGCCCAGCTCACTTTGCGGGAGCTGTCCGACCTGGCCCAGGTTTCCAACCCCTACCTCAGCCAGCTGGAGCGAGGCCTGCACCAGCCGTCGGTGCGGGTGATCAAGTCGCTGGCCACCGCGCTGAATTTGTCGGCCGAGACCCTGCTGGCCCAGGCCGCCGGCATCGATGCCGCCAACGGCGAGGGTTTGGACGGCGTCTCCGACACCGAAACCACCATCCGGTCCGACGCCAACCTCTCCGACGAGCAGAAGGCGGCTCTTCTCGAGGTATACCGGAGCATGACCGGCGGCAGCCAAGCCTCCTGAACCACGGCTTTTCCCACTTCAGAGGGGTTTTCTGAAGAATTCCTCCCTTTCCCGGCCCAAACTGTCACTCCCACCGGGATACTGGAAGCATGAAGCAACAGCTCACCCTCTTGGAGGCACCGCCAGACTGGCGGATCGATGAGCGCACCAAGGAGATCGGGCGTCGGGGCCTGGCTCAAGCCCGAGCCGCCTTGCAGCGCCACTCCCCCGCCGTCCAACCCGCCACTTCCCCATCCGACGACGTTCCCCGTGCTGCGTGAGGTCTACGCCAGCAGTTTGCGGCCTGCTGATATCCGCGCTCGTCGGCTGCTCGGGAAGTTCGGCCAGCCAGCTCGGCAACTCGCCTGAGTCGGCTGCGGCGACTGTCGGGACTGCCGCCACGGTGAAGGATGTGGTCGATGGCGACACTGTGGTGGTTGAGGTGGCGGGCCGGTCCGAGCGGGTGCGATTGATCGGCATCGACACCCCAGAGGCAACCGGGGGCTTCCTGCCAGCGGAGTGCTACGGCGACGAGGCGACCGCCTTCACCAGTGCGCTGCTGCCGATCGGCACCGATGTGCGCTTGACCCGCGATATCGAGGCCCGCGACCGCTATGAGCGGCTGCTGGCCTATGTACATCGCTCCGGCGACGGCCTGTTCGTCAATCTCGAAATCGCGGCCCAGGGATACGCCGAGGCTCTGATCATCGAACCCAACACCATCCACGCCGATGACTTCTACACCGCTGTGGCCCATGCCCGTGACCAGGGGATGGGCCTGTGGAGTGCCTGCGGCAGTGCCGACGTAGTGCTTGAGTAATCCCCTTTTCGGTCAATGGGCGGTAGCTTTCGGGTAGTGAGCGAGCTAATGGAACGCCTGGGCGGTGACCCCCAAGGCCGAGCCCTGATTATCACCTGCGACAACCTGGGGCAGTCCCACGCGGCCAACGCCGCCATCGCCGAGTGCCTGGACACCGGGGTGGCCAACGCCGCCAGCCTGATGGTGCCGTGTCCGTGGGCCAGGGATGCCGCCACCCGCTTCGCCAGGACCCCCGTGGGGGTCGACCTCACCCTGAACGCCGAGTTCGACAACTACCGATGGGGTCCGATCACCCAGGCACCATCTCTGTTGGACGGCGACGGCGGATTCCCCCGCACCCCGGCCGACGCCTGGGAGCACAGCGATCTTGACGAGGTCTTCCGGGAGTGCCGGGCCCAGATTGAGCGGGCCAGTCAGTGGGGCAGCGACCTGACCCACCTGAGCCCCCACCTGGACACGCTGTTGATGCGCCCCGAGTTCTTCGACGTCTATGTGGAGCTGGCCGCGGAGCTGGAGCTACCGATGCGCCTGGGGGGTAGCGACCAGGAGCGTCGGGCCGGATTCCCGTTCCGCCGTCTGGCCGCCGACGCGGGAGTGCTGGCCCCGGACCATCTGGTGCAGATCCGCGGCCGTCCCCCCCGCCGGACTTTGGAGGAAGCGGTGGAGAGTCTGGCCCCGGGGGTAACCGAGCTGGTGGTGTCGCCGGCCATCGACACTCCAGAACTGCGGGAACTGGATCCAGGCTGGCTCAGTCGGGTGGAGCAATACCTGCTCGTAGCCCACGACCCGTCGCTGCGTACTGCGATCGAGCGATCCGGCGCACGGATGCTGACCTACGCCGATCTGCGCGACGCCCAGCGCCAGGGCTGAGCTCCAGTTAGAAGTCGGTGTTCTCGGCCAGAGCCGCTCTAAAGGCGTCGTACTCGGCTGAGTCCAGCAGCGGGCGCAGGCCAAAGACCCAACGGCCGTAGTCGCCGTCCAGCTTCATCCGCCCCGACATGTAGGCCAGATCGGGATGATCTCCGCCGGAGACCTCCGCGCGGGCGTCGACGTACTTGTAGATGATGCTCACGTCGGCGTCGGCCAGCTTGCCCGATGCCATCTCCGCCAAGCGGCCGTTGTGGATGACCGCGTGGTAACGGACCTTGCCGTCGGGCGCGCCGGTCACCTCGTAGTTGACCGAGCAGTCCACCCCCGGCCGCTCCGGCCACTCAGACGCGGCCCCGAGGTTCAAACCGAACCACTCGTCGCTGAGAAACAGTGCCCGCTCCACCACTACTCGATCCCTGCGAATAGGTCGGTTTCAGGAATCTCGGTGTCCACCAGGCTGCGGCCCAGCATGTAGTCCTCCCACGGGTAGGCGTCGGCCATATGGTGGTCGGGCAGGCCGAACCAGAATTTGGAGTCAGGGTCGACCTGGGTGCGGTGGGCCAAGAGCGCCTTGGATCGGCGGTCGAAGTACTCGGCGCAGTTGATGCGGGTGGTGATGGCGTCGTCGTTGGACGGCCGGCTGAACCAGCGCTCATCATAGGGCGACTCCAAATCCAATTCGCCGAACTTCTCGTGCAGGGCGGTGATCCGGTTCCGAGACCAGGTCACGTAGTACATCTTCAGCGGCTGCCACGGCTCGCCCGCATCGGGGTAGGCCTCGGGATCGCCAGCAGCATCGAATGCCGGGCCGCTGATCTCGGCCACCCGCAGATGGTCGGGGTGGCGATAGCCCTGCTGGTCTTCCCCGTAGGTGACCACCACGTGGGGGCGCTCGGCTCGGATGATGGCCACGAGACGCCCCACGGCCTCATCCAAAGGGGCTTGGGCAAAGCTGCGGGGATCGGCGTTGGCCTCGCTGTCGGGCATGCCGGAGTCGTGGTACCCCAGCCAGTGGACGCGGTGATAGCCGAGCACATCAGCGGCCTCAGCCAGCTCGTCCCGGCGGACTCGGTCCAGATTCTCGCGGACATCGGGCCGGTCCATGGCCGGGTTCAAGATGTCGCCCTGCTCGCCGCCGGTGCAGCACACCAGCGAGGCCGCCACGCCTTGGTCGGCGTACATGGCCACCGTGGCCGACCCCTTCGACGACTCATCGTCGGGATGGGCGTGGATGGTGAGCAGTCGGAGGTCACCGGTCATCGACTGCTTAGGCTAACGCCGCTCGAGCGAAGCTGGGAACCCGTCCGAATTGGCCAACCGCCCAGTCCAAGACCCGTCAGGCACCAGGGCAAGGGTTAGTCTCCGGGGATGCCAAGCCCAGAATTCGAAGCGGTGCGGTCCATGCTGGCGGCCGCTCCCGCGCCCGACCCCTCCGAGACCGCGGCGGAGCGCCGAGCCCGGCTGGACGCCAACGCCGCGGCCACGCCGCTGGCCGACGGGGTGGTGAAGGAGACCGTGGAGATCCCCGGTGTGCCCGGCGCCGCCTGGCTGCGCCCCGAGGCCCACAACCCCGAGAGCCTCCCAGCGCTGCTGTTTTTCCACGGCGGCGGCTACCGGGTGGGATCGATCATCTCCCATCAGGGCTTCGGATCCCATCTGGCCTCATTGATCCCGGCTCGAGTGCTGATGATCGACTACCGGCTGGCGCCGGAGAATCCGTTCCCCGCCGCGGTGGACGACTGCCTGGCCGCCTACCGCTGGATGCTGGATGCCGGGATCGAACCGGGCCGCATCGCGTACATCGGCGACTCGGCCGGCGGCGGACTGGTGGGCGCGGTGTTGCTCGGGGCCCGAGACCAGGGCTGGCCGCTGCCCGGCGCGGGGGTGTGCCTGTCGCCGTGGATCGACCTAACCAACTCTTCGGCCAGCCATGCCGAGCGTGACGAGCTCGATGTGATGTTCGGACACGACGACGCGGTGACCGCGGCCAGCTGGTATCTGGACGGCCACGATCCCCGTGATCCGCTGGCCTCCCCGCTCTTCGGCGACTTGAAGGGATTGCCCCCCATGCTGGTGCATGCCGGAGACCATGAGGTGCTGCTGGACGACGCCACCGGGTTCGCCGCCGCGCTGGAGTCAGCGGGCGTGGAAGTGGACCTCCGCATCTGGCCGGGCATGATCCACGACTTTCAGATCATGTACCCCAACTACCCCGAGGCAATCGAGGGGACCGAGGCCATTGCGGCCTTCGTGCGACGCGTCGTGGAATGAGAGGTTTTGCGGTGCCGCCTGAATGCGGCACTAGCTCAATGCAGGCGGCTCAGGCCGATTCCCGCTCGGTGCGGTGGCGCCGCAGACCGATGACCGGGGTGGAGGGGGCAAAGCCCGCCTCTGCCCGCTCGATCTCCGACTCGCCGCCCCAGAAGCCGAGCTCGCGCTGGTCGCGGGCCCAACTCCGGCACGCCCGAATTACTACGCACTCCCCGCAAATCCGCCGGGCTGCATTCTCCCGCCGCTCACGAGCCGACGGACGTTCGCCGGCCGGAGGGAAGAACAGCTCGCTCTTCCCTTTGCAGTTCGCATTTTCCATCCACCAAGGACGAGGCTCCATTGCCATCTCCACCCATTGCCTCCCGTACGAGTCCGGGGGCATTTTCTCCGTTTGGCTATTACTTCAGCAACCGAAACACCCAGCAATTGCTTAGATATTCGCCTGCTTTCAAAACAAAAGTTAGACGCTCGAATAGCGCCCGTCACGATATCCTATATGAATAGTTTTGATAAATCTATCCCGATAAGTGATAGTGCTCCGGCAGGAAGCGGCAACCTGCCCAAACGCCAAGTACTGGTCATCATACTCACTCTGATGCTGGCTCAGATGATGGCGGCCATCGAGGGCACGGTGGTGTCCACCGCGCTGCCCACCATCATCGGAGACTTGGGTCGGCGGGACCTGTACACGTGGGTTTTCACGTCTTATTTCATCGCCTCAACCTCAACCACCCCGCTGTGGGGAAAGCTCTCAGACCTGTGGGGCCGCAAGAGCCTGTACCAGATCGCCATCGTCATCTTCATGGTCGGATCGGTGCTGGCCGGGGTGTCGAGCGGCATGACCATGCTGATCGTGTTCCGGGCCATCCAAGGGTTGGGCGCCGGCGGATTGTTCACGCTGTCGATGGCCATCCTGGCCGACGTGCTGTCACCCCGGGAGCGGGGCCGGTACCAGGGGTACATGGGCGGGATCTTCGCGCTGGCCACCATCTTGGGGCCGCTGGCGGGGGGCCTGCTGGTGGACTATGCCCACTGGCGATGGGTCTTCTTCATGGTGCTTCCGCTCGGCGCTATCTCCCTGGTCATGTCGGTCACCCATCTCGAGTTGGCCTTCACCCGCCGCGAGGCCCGGGTGGACTACACCGGAGCGGGCCTGCTCTTGGTGTGGGTGACCACCATCATCCTGGCCATGGAGTTTGGGGGCGACTCCTGGGATTGGGTGTCTACACCGTCGATCGGGCTGCTTGCCGCGGGCGTCGGTGGTGTGGCTTTGTTTATCGTCCAACAGCGGTGGGCAGCCGAGGCCATCCTTCCGCCCCATCTGTTCCGGCTCCGGCTGTTCAATATCTCCTGTGTGATCCAGTTCATCGCCGGGGCGGCCATGCTCAGTGCGGGCATCTTCGGACCGCTCTTCCTCCAAGTAGTCACCGATGTGAACGCCACTCGGTCGGGGCTCCTGTTGGTGCCCATGATGTTGGGGATGCTGCTCACCTCGGTGAGCGCCGGGCAGGTGCTCACCCGTACCGGTCGCTACAAGGCGGTGCCGATCTTTGGCGCCGTAGTGCTCACCTTGGGGGTGTGGCTGATGTCGACCCTGAGCGGAGAGACGTCGACGGTGACCGCCATGGCCTATCTGTTCACTATGGGCTGCGGTGTGGGGGCCATCATGCAGGTGCTCTTGGTGGCGGTGCAGAACATCGTTCCCCACGACGACTTGGGGGCGGCAACGTCAGCGTCCAACTTCTTCCGCTCCCTGGGCCAGACTTTCGGTTCAGCGGTGATGGGGGTCGTGTTTATTTCCCGACTTGACCACTACCTGCCCCGGTTGGTGCCGGGCGGCGAGCAGCTCGACATCGAAGCGCTCATCGAGGCCCCCACCCAAATTGGCGCCATTGAGCCCGCGTCGGTGCGGAACGGCATCGTCGAGTCGTTCGCTAATGCCATTGCCGACGTCTATTGGTGGGCCATCCCGGTGACGGCATTGGCCGTGGTCTTGGCCATGCTGGTGCCCGAGTACCGCCTGCGAGAGAAGGCCGCTATCGGGAACTAGTCCTAGTCGGCTTCCCCGCAGGCCCTCTGGATGCGGGCATCTCTTTCGGTGATCAATCTCCCGGCCCCGATCCCGGTTTCACTCAGGGCTCGCATCACCCCCAGCAGACTCTGGTCCCGTTGACGCTCCAACTCGGCCACCGTGCGCCCGGCCGCCTGGGCTTCGGTGCCAGTGGCCATGACCTCGATCAGCTCCTCGGTGAGCTCGGGGGCCTCCATGTGGGCCCAAGGCAGCTTCAGGGCGGGGCCGAACTGGCCCAGCATGTGTCGCATCCCGCCCTCGCCTCCGGCCAGGTGGAAGG
>JAPPKI010000258.1 GCA_028820035.1 bacterium
CCCCCCACTCTGCGGCGGACCCTAACATCACCCCGGTCCCTGCTTGCACGCTAAGAGCCCATTAATTTTTTACACTCTAGACTTCGATGCAATCGTGCAAGAAACAAACGACCCCACTCATGGCAAGTCAGAATATCAAGTTGGGCACCTCAATCCACTCAAGATGTCATCCAAAGATGTGCCATCCTTGGGTCACACTGGAAACAACGTTAGCTGGATATCCCAGGACGGGAATCGCATTCAAGGCCATCTCAGCTTAGAAGAGACACGGGCCTTGCTGAGTCGCATTGGTGAGAACTATGCTGCCAAAGATCTAGTCCAGTGATACGACTTCTATACAAGCCAGTCGCGCGAGTTCTCTAGCTTCAATACGCTCGTCTATTGCCTTGCGAACCATTTCGGTGACGCGTGCCCGTTGGTCTGAATCCTTTGGAAGGGGCAAAATAACTTCGTTGAGACGATTTCCAAGAGAGTCAATAATATCTTGTGTAAACCGCTTAGCTTGTATTTGACGTTGTACCGGCTCAGAGGAAAGAGCAGCTAGCAGTAGATAAGGAGACATCGCAGAAGAGTCATTTACCCTGATCTTCAAAATATGACTCTGAAACAGCATTTTAGCATCGTATTTTGTTACTAATGCGCACGTTCCAATCAAATAAGTGCCATCGCGTACCATAAGGATATCGTCAGGCCTTACGTCTTGCTTGTTTGCATATTTGGCATAATAGCTTTCTGCCACACAATGCTTGGGATCCAATTTGATCTCCCAGTTTGAAATATCTGAAGTCCTAACAAAGGGAATGTCGCCAGTGCCATATGCGGCCTTTCCGACTTCATTTCCTGTTGAGATAACCAATGTGCCTTGATCGATCAGGTCCCCAACTTTAACGAGATCATGAGAATAGGAGAGCGAATGTAGACCCTCAGTGACTTCTGGATCATAGTATCGAGGGGACAATATATTGCCGATAATCTCGTCAACTTCCAACCAATAGCCAAGATGGTCATTGCTGTCCTCTTGAGATGATCTGAGTGCTATTTCTGGCAGATCATCATGATAGACTCCTTTGCGGCCCCTGCTATCGTTGCCGCAACGCCGAGCTTCCGCCATAAAAACAGATTTCGACGGCTTAACATGCCCACCATGCCTTTGAGCAACCAACAGACACGTCTTGGTATGTGTACCTCCCGAACCGGAAGTCTTAAACAGATCTTCAGGCATTCCCACGACGGACCGTATCTCTGCATGCTGGCGCAGGAATGAAACCACATACGAGTGGCTCTTCGAGGTAATTAGACTCTCTGGTACGACAATCCCCAAAAGGCCTCCAGGCTTGATAAGAGAAAGGCACCTTTCAACAAATAGAACTTGCGGTGGCACTCGTGTTTGTAGTTCTGCCGTTCGCTTGTATTGGCCACTATCCTTTTGTAACTTCCACCGCCAACCCAACTCGAATTTTTGCTGAACATCCTTTGTTGCAGCCACGATCTTTGCTCCGAAAGGCGGATTCGTGAGGACAACATCCACTTGGAGGTCAGAAATTGGCGGCAAATTGTCGGATGGCCCGGTCCAGGCAAGTGAATCACCGTGATAAATTCTTGACTTTGCGCCAGTCAACAAGGCAAGTCTTGTCTTCGCAAGACTGACGAGGTATTTGTCCTTGTCGATCCCAATTACTTTTTCCCCTGCTTCGCGGGGACTTAGACCCCTTGCCATTGCTAGGGCCGCAGCAGTACCAAGGAAACTTCCGCTTCCACAGGCGGGATCAGCTATCACCCACTCCGGATCTAAGTCTATCAGATCGACGAGTAAGCGTACTGCGTTTTGAGGTGTAAAGAATTGACCATTTTGTCCTCGAACAACATTTCCCATGAAGACTTCGTAAAGGTCTCCAAAGTAATCTGAATCAAGTGAATCCAGATCTAGTGAGGATGTCAGTTGTTGGAGCAAGGCAATGTCGTCGTGACTAAGGTCCAGACGCTCCTCTTGATCAAACAGATCTGGAAATTCTGTCGCTATTGCTGGCCAGGCGTTCAAATAATCTTGAAGTGAGTTGTTGTCAGGATTCTCCCTAGTCAAGACAGCTTTGGTGATCAAAAATTGGACAGCGACATGGAGCAACGCATCGTCTCTAGTTGCACCTCTGTGTTGCCCAGCCAAGTAGTTTCGGATTTGGTGAAATGTGCTCCGGGAGTCACTGCCCAATTCCTTGTCAGTCTCAAATAGCCGCATGGAGATGTGCTGGTCTTGCTCCATGGTGCGAGATACTGGGCGTCTCATGGTGCGACACTACCTGAGGCGTGTGACACATTGGCGTAACCCGATGTCCGAACCGCTGCAAGTGCAGAATTTAGAGGTTCTACTGGGCACTTTCCCGGACTCAGCGACAGCCCAATCTTGTGTGTCTCGGGTGCGCTTTGTCAGCGGATGGGCGCGAGGTGGATGGGGAAGGCTTCTCGGATTCGGGCGTCGGCTTCGGGGGTGATGTGGTCGGGTTTGGGGCGGTTTAGCACTTCGGTGACGTAGTCGTGGGCTACGTCTTCGATGAGGCGGGCGCCGGCGTCCACCCAGTCGTCGGGGCTGAGGCGGTCGCCGATTTGGGGGTAGACGTACTCGGTCAGCATGAGCGACAGGGTCTGGGAGTGGCCAAGGAAGTGGCCCTCGCCGTGCACTACATCGGCGATTACCTCGGTAGACAGGGTCTCGGGGGTGATCTCGATGCCCCGCACCGTGCGGTTGATGGACCCCAGCATGTCATTGTCAATCACCAGGGCCTCCAGGGAGCAGGCCATGATGCTGGCCAGCATTCCGGCTGTCTCGTTGATCATGTTGGCCCCGGCGTTGGCCGCCAGGGTGACGGCGTTGGCCTTCTCGGCACCGGCCTGGTTGTCGGGAAGCTTGGAGTCGGCCATGCCGGCGGCCACCCCTGACGGCAAACCTAGGTAATTCACCACCTGGGCGGCCGCCGCGTTGATGATCGCCTCCTCACCGCTGCCCCCGCTCATCGCTCCAGTGCGAAGATCGGACACGAACGGCCACATGCCCAGGACACAGGGATGGCCGGGCACAACCAGGTTGACTGCGGTCAGCCCGGCCAGGCATTCAGCCAGTGCTTGGACCAGCGATCCGGCCAGCGCGGCCGGCGAGGTAGCCCCGGCTTGGCCCGCGGACAGCAGGTTGATCGGCATGCCCCGTCGGGCCTGTTCCATAAGGCACAGGGCCGAATCTTCGGCAAAGCGCAAGGGCGGCACCACGAAGGTGTTGTTGGCGATGCAGAAGGGCCGCCGGGCGAACTCGCCCTCGGCACCCAGCGCCATGTCGAAAAGGTCAATGCACTCGTGCACGTGCTCGGGTTGGAACATGGCCGTGCCCAGCGGCTTAGAGGTGCCAGCCAGGATGGCGTAGGCGGTATTGATGTCCAACTCCCGGGCGGTCTCCATGTCGCGGGCCACCAGCGTCCGCACGAACACGTGGATGTTGTCGAGGGTGTCGACGATCCGGGCCACGTCGTAGAGATCGGCCAATGTGCTGGGGCGGAAGCGCTTGGTGTCGTGGTCGAGCATCATCACCGCGGCCCCGCTGGTGCAGAGATGAACCCGGTTTCCACCGATCTCCACCCCCCGGTCGGGGTCGAACCCGTACAGGGTGAACTCCTTGCAGGCCCCGTCCACTACTTGTTTGACCAGGTCGGGGGGGAACCGCAGGCGATCGTGTTCGTCCATTCGGCCACCGTTGGCGGTGACCGCCTCGATGATCTCTGGGGTGGCCTGCCCCATGCCCAGATCGGCCAGCAGGCCCAGGGCCGACTCAAATACGTCGTCGCACTGGCCTTCGGACAGCGGCTTGTAAGCCCCGCCGGACATTCCCGGCCACACCGCCCGGGCATCGGCTTCGGGCGGGGCCTCCCGCATGGCTACTCGGGCCGCTCGGCCTCCTGCACGTCGCGCCATATCAAGCCCTCGGTTTCTCGTTGTCGGGGTCGTAGGCCGGGCCGTCCAACACCATCGCCGGGCGGCGGTCGCTCATCAGCTGCACCTCGAACCGGGTGCCCGGCGCCTTGTACTCCGGCTTCACGTAGGCGAAGGCCAGGCCGCGCCCGGTGGTGTGACCCCAAGTGCCCGAAGTGGTCAGCCCGATGAGCTCGTCGCCGTCGTAAACCGGCTCGTTGCCCCGGCAGTCGTTGTCGGTGGTGTCCACCTCGCAGTACACGAGGATCATCTCGATGTCGTCGCCCATAGCCAGCCGCTCTTCGGAAGCCTTCTTGCCTTGGAACTCGCCCGACCAGTCTACGAACCGGCCCAGGTCGGCCTCTACCGGGGTGATCTCGGTGGTCAGCTCGAAGCCCATCGCCTTGTAGGCCTTCTCGATGCGCATGGTGTTCATGGCGTAGGCGCCATAGTGGACCATGCCCAACGGCTCGCCTACCTCAACCAGAGCGTCGTAGAGCTCGGCGGTGTGTTCTTGGGAGTGGTGCAACTCCCAGCCCAGCTCCCCCACATACGACACCCGCAGGGCCAGACACGGCACCCCGGCTACCTCGATTTCCTGACCAGTGAGCCAGCGGAAGCCGGGGGCTTCCAGCTCGGCGTCGGTGAGCTGAGCCAGAATCTGGCGGGACAGAGGACCGGAGACGGCCAGGATGCCCATGTCGTCGGTACGGTCGGTAACGGTCACGTCCTCGCCGAATTGCATATGGTGGGCCAGCCAGTCCCGGTCGTGGAACTGCCCGACGATGGCGGAGTTGAGATAGAACCGGTCGGGGGCCAGTCGGGTAATGGTCATCTCGGTCTCGATGCCGCCCAACTCAGTCAAGAAGTGAGTGAGGCGCATCCCGCCGTCTTTGGCCGGCATGCGATTGGCGGTGAGGCGGTCGAGCAGCGCCTCGGCGTCGGCCCCGGTCACCTCGAACTTGGAGAAGGCGGTGAGGTCGGCGATGCCAGCCCGCTCCCGGGTGGCCAGGCACTCGGCCCCCACAATGTCGAAGGCGTTGGAATGCCGGAAAGAGTGGGCTTCGGGCTCTCCGTAATACTGGGGGCGCTCCCAGCCGAAGATCTCCATCCACTGGGCATCCCGGGCGTCGAGCCGGTCGTAGATGGGATCGGTCTTCTGGGGACGACCGGCGAAGCGCTGCTCGCCGGGGAGGCGGGTGGCGTACATCTCGTGGAATTCGTCGATGGCCTTCTCGATGGCGTAGCGCCCGGTGGGCCCGCAGTGGTCGCCGAACCGGCGGGGGTCCATCTCGGCCACGTTGATCTCGGTCTGGCCATGCACCATCCACTGGGCCAGGTACTTGCCCGCCCCCGGCCCCTGGGTGATGCCGATGGAAGCCCCGGCGCACAGCCAGTAATTGCGCAGGCCGGGGGCCGGGCCCATGAGGTAGCCGGAGTCGGGGGTGTGGGTGATGGGTCCGCTGACCACAGTCTTGATCCCGGTGTCGGCAAAGGCGGGGATCCGCTTGCCGGCTTCGATCAGCCAGGGCATGAGCTGGTCGAGATCGGGCGGCGTCAGATAGAAGTGCTTGTCCCAGTCGATGCCGTCGATCCCGTAGGTCTGAGCGTTCTCCCGCTCGTAGGGACCAACCAGCAGCGAGTCGATCTCCCGCCGGTAATAGGCCGAGGCCCGGGGGTCGCGGATCACCGGCGGGTCGAATTCGCCCAGCTCCTTCATCTCGGCCATGGGCTCGGTGATGAGGTACTGGTGGATCACCGACACGATGGGCACGTCGAGGCCCACCATGGCGCCGAGCTGGGGGGCGTAGCATCCGGCCGCGTTCACCACGTGCTCGGCAATGATGCGGTGGGTTTCGCCCTTGACGTCGCAGACCACTTCCCAGCGGTGGTCGGGGAGTTGGTTCATGGCGGTGACCAGCGTGTGGCGGTAGAGCTCGCCGCCGAGCTGGCGGGCGCCCTTGACCATGGCTGCGGTGACGCTGGACGGGTCGGTCCAGCCGTCGTTGGGGGTCCAGCAGCCCATCAGCACGTCGGACACGTCCATGAAAGGCCAGTGGTCCAGGATCTCGGAGGGCTCGATCAGGTGGTTCTCGATCCCGACCAGATCGAGCATCCCGCTGACGTAGCGGAACCAGTCCACCTGGTGGCGGTCGAGGGCCAGGCGGATGGCGCCGGTGCCATGCCAGCCGCTGGCCAGCCCGGTTTCCTCTTCGATCTTGGCGTAGAGGTCGGGGGCCACCAGATGGCATTTGGCCATGTTCAGGCTGCCGATGAAGTGGGGAATGAGTCCGGCGGCATGCCAAGTGGAGCCCGATGACAGCTCCCCCTTCTCCACCAGCACGGTGTCGGTCCAGCCCTCGTGGGCCAAGTGGTAGAAGAGGCCCGCGCCCATAGCTCCACCGCCGATGATCACAACCTGGGCTTCATCGCGCACCGTAGGCCGCTCCTTGTCAATCAGAGTCGAACCCGCTCTTTGCGGGGATCGTAGAACGAACGAATAGATCCGGTGGCGGCGATGGGCGTCCCGGCCACTTCGATCTCGAAGCGCCCAGATTCCACCCAGTCTTTGGTGACGCCGTCGGCGCATTCCACGTAGCCCAGGGCCAGCGCCCGCTTCTCGGTGTGGCTCCACATGCCGCTGCTGGTGCGGCCCACCATCTGGCCGTCGCGGTAGATGGGCTCATCGTGGTACAGCAGCCAGTCGGGGTCTTCCAACCGGAGCTTGATGAGGCGCTTGGTGCGGGGCCCCTCCCGCTGGGGGGCCAGTGCCTCACGGCCCCGGAATCCGCCGGCCTTGTCCCAAGCCACCGCAAACCCCAGCCCGGCCTCCAACGGGGTGTCCTCGTCGGTAATGTCGTGGCCCCAGTGGCAGTAGGCCGCCTCCATGCGCAGCGTGTTCATGGCGTGGTAGCCGGCGTGGCGCAGTCCAAGGGAAGAGCCCGCTTCGACCACCGCATCGTGCAGGGTCACGGCCTGTTCGTTGGGCACGTAGAGCTCCCAGCCCAGTTCGCCCACATAGGTCATGCGCAGCGCCAATGTCTCCGCGCCGGCGATGCAGAGATCCTGGGCCGTGCCGAATGGGAAGCCGTCGTTGCCGAGATCAGCGTCGCAGAGCTGGCTGAGCACGGCCCGGGAGTTGGGCCCCATCACGCCCAACACCCCGTAGAGGTCGGTTACGTCTTTGAGCACCACGTCCCTTCCCCGGGCGGCTCGCCGCAGCCAGGCCCAGTCGCGGGTGGCGGTAGCCGCCGAGGTGACCACCCAATAAGAGTCCTCGCCCCGGCGGGTCACGGTGAGGTCGGCCTCGATGCCGCCGCAGTCGTTGAGCCACTGGGTGTACACCGCCCGACCCACCGGTACGTCCACCTCGTTGGCGCACACCCAGTTGAGCAGGGCCATGGCGTCGGGGCCCTCCACGGTGAACTTGGCGAACGAGGTCTGGTCGAACAGGCCCACCGCGTTGCGAACCGCATCGCACTCGTCTCCGCTGGCCTCGAACCAATTCTGCGGGCCCCAGCTGTAGCGGTACTCCCGCTCTTGGCCGGGGGCGGCGTACCAGTTGGGCCGCTCCCACCCCCCGACCTCGCCGAACACCGCCCCGGCCGCGTCGATGCGCTCGTGCAGCGGTGAGCGGCGGATGTCCCGAGCGGTCTCGTACTGGCGGAACGGCCAGTGCATGGCGTAGAGCAGGCCGAGGCTCTCGGGGACGCGGGCGTCCAGATAG
>JAPPKI010000207.1 GCA_028820035.1 bacterium
CCTCCAAGGTCTCCTCAAGCGACTCGAGATCCTCGGGACTCACGAGCACCGCGGCTGGCGAGCCGTTGCGGGTGATTACCACCCGTTCATGATGCGCATTCACCCGTTCGATGAACTCGGAGAACCGATCTCGCACTGTGCGCAACGACTCGCTTGACATGATCACAATTGTGCCACACCGATTGCGAAAACACACCCCCTCTTCCAACTAGGTGGTTGAGCGCCCCACCCCCGCCACCCCCAACAACACCCTCACCTGCACCGACGGCGTGCCCGCCTCGTCCTCTCCCCAAGAAGCTGGTTCCTCCTGACTTGAGAATTTCCAGAACACCGATCCGCCGCTTCTAAGTTGCCGCTCGGCGCGGTATCTTCAAGTCGTGAGTTCTGCCGCATTGCCGGAGAGTTAGAGATGGCCAAGCAGTAGAAGCTGCCCTACACCTTGCGAGCACCGTCAGAGGAAACTGAGGACATGTTCCTTGCCGAGGTTCCGGTACTCCCGGGTTGCCGGGCCTGGGGTGCTACTGCTGAAGAGGCCTTGTTCAATCTTGAAGGCGTGACGGTGGACTACATCGCCTCCTGCGAGGCCCACGGCGACGCCCTACCCGCTGCCATCGCTGCGGCTGGGGAGTTTGTTGTAGCGGTTTGACCTATAGGGAGCTCACGCGCAAGTTGCGCTCACTCGGATGCGAGTTCGACCGTCAGTCGCGTGGTTCTCACGAGATATGGCGCAACCCTGCCAATGGCACACGGAGATCTTACTGCATCCAGTTGTGGTTGCGTTTTGGTTGCAGTAAGATCTCCGCGTGATCTTCATCGAAGATTTGCTGGAGACAGACCTCGCCACCGCATCAAGCAGAGCTTTTGACGGAATCCCCGATGTCGTTGCCGCACTCGACCAGCTCGTTCCCAGGATCCAGAGTTCAATTGATCTGACGACGGTTCGCCGATTCGACTCCTACGTCGATATGGCTGCCCAATGGCTGGCCAACTTGAAGGCGCACCGGCCAGAGGACCTTCCTCCCCGCTTCTTTTTGTACGAGCAGCTTCGCAAGGACACAACCGCCTTGCCGTGGGTGATCCCGTCGGCCGATGGGCTTGGTGTCATGACTGTGCTTGTCGACAGCTTGAGGGGTCTCGCCGTCGGGTTGCCCCAGGAGTGTGTGCGACCTCGAGACGACATCGACGAGTACTTCTTCTCCCGCTTCTGCAAAGCCTTGGCCCAGGTGCAACGAGAGAGGGAATACAGCGAGCCGTTGAAACGAGCCATGGACACCCTGAGCCTGTCCAAGAGCGACGTTGCTCAACTCATGGGAGTGAGTCGCCAAGCAGTCGACAAGTGGTTGCTCGCCGGCCCTCCCGCTGATCGAGCCTCGAAACTTGGCGCAATTGCCGAACTCGCCGACATCCTTCGGTACCGCCTCCTGCCCGGTCTGCCCGCTGAAGTTGTGCGGCGCCCGGCCGAGGCCTACGCCGGGCGCACCATGCTCGAGCTCATCGCCAACGACGAGCATGATTGGCTGCTTCAAGCCACAAAAGACAGCTTCGACTTCTCCCGAGTCGCCTGATCGTGGAATCAACTCCCATAGGTGGTCGCTACTTCCGCATTGCCAGCCCAGAGTGGTCCAATCCGCTCGACCCGTTGTTCGCGGCCCAGCCACCCGGTCAACGGTGGAACCCCCCGGGCCTGCCCTGCCTCTACTTGAACCACGACGTGGCCACCGCCCGAGCCAACATCAATCGACAGTTCGCCGGCCTCCCCTACAGCCCCGAGTCCCTCCACCCCGCTACCGCACCCCAACTTGTCGAAATAGAAGTCCCCAACGGCCAAGGCGCCGACGCCCACTCCGAAGGCGGCCTTGCCGCGCTAGGTCTACTACCCACCTATCCCCACGACGCCAGCGGCAACCTCATCCCCCACGAAGTGTGCCAACCCATCGGCCAATCCGCCTTCGACGCAGACCTTGACGGCGTCGACTGCCGTTCAGCCGCCCCCGGCGGTACTCGCGAACTTGCTTGGTTCCCCCGCGACTCCCAACCCACTCAAATATCACTTCGCCATTTCGACCAGTGGTGGTAGTCGACCGTAACCCTCACCTACACCGACGGCTTACCCGACAAATGAGCCAAAGCCCGCCCGGCAACAGCAAATTCCAATTCAGCGAACGCCCCTATATTTTCAGCGAACGCCCCTATATTTAAGGCATGCGGAAGTAACCTTTTGGCGTATGCGCCTTTTGCCCCCTCGCTCCACCCTCACCAAGCGCGCTCTAGGAATCCTCACTGCCGTCACTCTTCTGACCGCCATCCTCACTCTCGCGCCCTCAGTTCAGGCCCAAAACCAAAACCTGCCCCCCATCGCCGATGCCGGCCCCGACAAGGCCGTTCCCGTCGGCGTCGGCGTCATCACCAGCCTCGATGGCACCCGCAGCTTCGACATCGAAAGACAGCCGCTCACCTTTAGCTGGTCGGTGGTCACCACTTCTTACTCCTGGCTCATCATCACTCCCACCGGTTCCCCTCAGGGCAGCACCGCCACCTTCTTCACCCCGTCGGCCGCCGAAGTGGCCCGGTACGGCAGCTCCATCACCTTCCGCCTCACCGTTACCGATTTTGACGGCCTATCGGCCTCCGACACCGTGGTCATATCATTCGAAACCGCTCCCAGCGCATCCATCGACGTCGCCGCCTTCCTCCCCAACCCCAACGCCCGAGACACTGACGGAAACGGCATCATCGACGCCGACGAGCGCTACACCATTCCCGCCATCCTGGGCCGCCCCAACCAGGGGGGCAACAGCGACATCGAATGGGACATAAGAGAAGGCGCCCGCCTCACCCTCACCGGTACAGGCAGCACCGCGCAGGGCACCACCAACCTGGTATACCGCTGGCGCAAGCTCTCGGCGGTGCCCAATCGCCCCGAGTTCAACCTGCCCGGAAGCCAGATCAACCGCCAAGAGGTGTCGTTGATCCTCCCCGACGACCTCCAAGCGGGCCAGGGCGCCATCATCCACTACGGCTTCATTGTGACCGGTACCAGCGGGATTCAAACCGAGGCCATCGTGCGCATAAACGTGGTCGACCAGCCCTTCGACCCCGAAGTGGAGCTCGACATCCTCAATACCGGCCAACCGGTGCAAGACGCCAACGCCTTAGACCCCGATGCCGAAACGCTCCGCTACGTGATCGCCCCCGGGGTAACGACACGGCTCATCGCCCGAGCCTCCGACGGCGACAGAAACCAAGAACGAACCCTGTCCCACACCTGGTCGGGCACGGGCGTCACCGCTGGCCAAGGCACAGGCACTTCTTCTCAGGCCGCCTTCACCGCTCCCGCCACCGCCCCCCAAGGCCAATCCTTCACCGTGACCGTGGATGTGGTGGATTCCACCAGCCGCTCCGGCCGTGACCAAGCGATATTCGTCGTGGCCACCAACACGCCGCCCGTGGCCGCCGCGCCCGAAGACCTAGTGGCCGAGGACGGACCCCGGGGAGGAACCAACAACCAAGGCCTCGTGATACTCACCGGCTCAGGCTCCGACGCCGACGGAGACCTCCTCGCCTACCGCTGGGTCCAAGTCGACTCAAACGGCGATCCCCTAGAAGAGCCCACCGTGGAGCTGGTCAACGCCGATGAGGCCACCGTGGCCTTTGCCCCCAACCAGCTCGCCCCCGACGGTCTCGAAGAGATCCATCTCGCCTTCACCGTCGCCGACCAGTGGGGTGTGGGCGATACCGACACCGTGACCGTGTTCGTGCTGGGCAAAGACGAGCCGCCCGTGGCCGACGCCGGGCTCGATTTGGTTGTGGAGCCCAACACCCTGGTCCGCCTCGACGGCACCGGTAGCTACGACCCCGACCCCGGAGACCGCATCTCCAGTTGGTCTTGGGCCTATATAGAGCTGAACACCACGCCTCCGCTATCCGAGAGAGCCCCCACCCGCTTCGACGAGCTCGATCTGGCCGGCTTCATACCCAGGGGCCCGAACCTCTCCGACTACTCCGGCCTCAACCCCTTCTCGGTGGGCGCGAACACCGGCCGCCCCGTGTTCATTGCCCCCGAGCTAGGCGGCTACACCAGCGTGCAGCTCACCTTCCAGCTCACCGTCACCGACACCAGCCGCCTGGCCAATACCGACACCGTGACTGTGACGGTGACCGGGCGCTTCTTCTCCGGGACCATCGACGGCCCCGAGTTCTGCACCAACCACAGCCTGGGCGGTCCCCTCACCTACGCGTTCGACCGCGACCGCGACGGCGTGGCCGACATCTGCTCGCTGCCCTACACCCGCCGAGAAGCAGTTGCCCGCCAAAACGCCCTGGAAACACGGGCTTCGCTCAACGAGGCGAATTTCAGAGCCCAAGTCCGAGCGGCGTGCAACCGCCTGAGCGGCAACTACGGCGACAGCGCCACTGATCTGGCCGCCGACGCCTGTGCCACCGGCCTGGTCTCGCCCCCGCCGCCGCCGGTGTCGCCCACGCTGGCCCAGATGTTCTTCTCTGGGGTCATCGACGGTCCCGATTTCTGCACCAATCTGAGCTTGGGCGGTCCCCGCACCTACGCGTTCGACAGCGACCGCGACGGCGTGGCCGACGTGTGCTCGTTGCCCTATACCCGCCGCGAGGCTGTGGCCCGGCAAAACGCCCTGGAAACCTTCACCACTCCTGAAGCTGCCTTCGACAGTGCGCTGGCCTTTGCCTGCCGGGCTCTGGGCTCGGCCAGCTTTGAGGGCGACTCCGCTGCCGATCTGGCCCTAGACGCCTGCGCCTAACCTTCACTCTCAGCGTTTTCCCCGCTGGCACTGGCCGCGCAACCTGGCAGAAACCTACGGAAGATTGTCTGGGAGTGTTTGAAACTTCCTCGTAGACCTGACAAACTATTCCCCGTGCTGAGCCGGGGTCAGGCCCAGCCCGTCGAGTGGAGCCAAATGGCTTCCTGCCTTATCGGGGCTCGGCGACCCTATAGACTTTGAACCATTGGCCCGGTCTGATAGAAAGTTGCCCATGATGACGATGCTTCACTCGGTTTGGTCCGGCGGCGGGAGTGCTGCTGGTCGTCGCAGGTCCCTGCTCGCGCTCGGGGCACTGCTGGCGTTGGTAGCGAGCGTGCTGTACTGGGCTGCTCCCACCCAGGCGCAGAACGCACTGTCGCCGATCGCTATCGGCTCTTCTAGCGTCGCACCTCCCGTTACACCTGCGGCAGCGATTGTGACGTTGGACGGTGCGGCCAGCTTCGACCCCGACAACGGAGGCTCCCCCGGCGCCGGTATCGCTGGCTGGAAATGGGAGGTGGTGACTGATGCCTACTCTTGGATCGCCCTCACCCCAACAGCAGATAGCGCTGGCGCTGCTACCGAAATTACAACTGTGACCGTTCCCCGAGGATTTAACAAAACGCTCCAAAACGCAACGTTCTCATTGCCTAGTCCGTCGTTGGCTGCTCGGTACGGGAATACCATCGAGTTCAGGCTGACCGTCATCGACGACGACACCCCACAGGCGACTGCGTCGACCACGGTTACGTTCAACGTCAACCAGGGGCCGACCGCCGATATCGCGGTGTCAGCCAATGTGGCCAACCCTGACGACATCAAGTGGTACGACGACGACGGCAACGGCGTCCGAGACGACAATGACGAGATCTACAGCGTTGACGGCATCATCGACGGGCCCGGTGAGAACGGCAACGCCGACAACGAGTGGGACATCATGGAAGGATCCCGGCTGATCCTCGACGGCTCCGGCAGCACCGATCCCGAAGGTCGGCCCATCCTTGATGAGGGCCACGACTGGGATCTCGTCTTCCGCAGCGACGACGGCGACAACCTCAGCACCGTTTCACAGGTGCTCGACATGTACGGCAACGCCGCGAACATTCCGGCAGCGACTGCCGAACAGTGCGACGCTGACACAGACGAAGCACTCTGCGACACGAAGAAGCTCGACATCGTGTCAACTGACATAACTGTTGACGGTGCAACCGTGAACGTCGGCGGTGTCGGCACCCTCACCAACGAAAGTGCTACTCCCGACGCCAATGACGGGACTCCGCACGATCCTGTCTATGTGTATTACAAGTTGACCGTCACCGACGGAAGTGGCCTCATCGGCGCTGGCAATGCCACAAACAGCGCCATTGTGAAGATCGTGATCCACGATCAGCCGCAAGATCCTGAAGTTGAGCTGGATGACATCCAGCCTCGTGAGCAGGTAGATCCCGAGGGCTATGCCAAGATCCAGAAAGGCGCTCCTATTCCTGGGGCCGTTCAGAAGTATGTGATCCTGCCTGGAACCACGGTGCAATTCACCGCTCGTGGAACTGACGGCGACGGCGGCAGGATCAGCTACTCGTGGGAAGGCGCCCGGGCAGTTGACGACGACGGGACAATTGCAGTTCCCAACCTCGCTACTCCTGATGATCTGACCGACACGACTAACATCAGCGGTTCGACCGCTACTTGGACTGCGCCGAGGAACGTTGAGGACGGCACGTCGTTCACCGTGACGGTAACGGCAACCGACGTCACCGGACGCAGCGGTACCCACTCCTATGAGCTGGTGGTTGCCAACAACCGCCGGCCTGAGGCAGTGGCTCCTGGCGCCCTATTCGGCGTCGGAACAGTGCTCTATACCGTTGACGGAAGCGATGGCGGCGACTTGGCGCGGGAGCCTGACAATGCAGCGACAACGCCAGTGCTCAAGCCCACCGGTGTTCAGACCCTGCGGGGCTTCGGCTTCGATCCCGACGGCCCCATCGCCGTCTTCAATTGGTCGGAGCTTGCCTATCCCACGATTGACATCGGGCCAGACACTTCAGACCCACCTGTCCTGTCTGAGACCAATGCGGATATGGATCCCAACAACGACGTGAGCGTCAGATACGTCGGGGATGGCGTAGCCAACCCGCAGTTGGGTCAAGGCATCCCGGGTTCCCTCGAGCTGCCGAGAGTGCCCGTGCTGGAGATAGACAACGCCTTCAGCGAAGTCGCCTCCTTCGAAGTGCCCGAAGTTGACGCCGGGAACATCCCCAAGCACCTGACGGTGATGATCAACGACACCGGTGACTGGGACGGCGACGGTTGTACCTATGCCGCTACTGACGATACCGATACCGCCGATTGCACCGAGAACACTGAAATGGTCACGGCTGTGGCTGTGCCCATCGCCTTCAGCGTGATCGATGCTCTGGGCGTGATCGATACCAACATCGTGACCGTGTTCATCATCGACGACCTTGATGTTCCGATGGCTGAGGCTGGCGACGCCCGCCAGGTGAACTCCGGTGGCTTCGTGCGGCTGAGCGGTATTTTGAGCTCCGACCCCGATCCCTCCGACCAAGCTCGGATCCACTTTGCGTGGGAGTACACCGGAATGGTGACCACCGATCCTCTGACCCAAGACCGGCGACCCATTACCGCTGCTGAGGAAGCTCAGGGCTTCGTCGAGGGCAAGTGGTTCCCCTATGACGGCGTCAGCCACGTCAGGGTCCCGGACAACACGAATACTCCGGCTGACGTCGACTCGATTCCTGACCTAGTGCAGGTGTACAGCAACCACACCCTGGATGCCGCGACAGCGACCGCAACCGTGGTGGATGGCGTGACCTATCAGGTGAACACGGCAGCAGAAGCCGG
>JAPPKI010000380.1:0-3552 GCA_028820035.1 bacterium
TGGTAGCTCGTCGGGCTCATAACCCGAAGGTCGCAGGTTCAAATCCTGCCCCCGCCACTAGCGGCTCTATCTAGCCATCCTTGCTGCCTGAATTCACGTAGGCTGAGCGATTGCTATGAGCAAGCGACTCTTTACCGCAAGCCGAGTGGTTCCGGCTGCTCCCGAGGATATCTTCGCCCTGTTGGCCGATCCGGCCCGCCACGTTGAGATAGACGGTTCCGGAACCCTTCAAAGGCTCATCAAAGGTCAGGGGACCATGCAACTGGGGTCGAAATTCTCGATTGCCATGAAGGCCAACGGCTTCCCCTACAGAGTGACCAGCAAGGTGGTGGAGTACGAGGAGAACCGGCTTATCGCTTGGTGCCACTTTGTCAAGAACCGTTGGCGCTTTGAGTTGGAGCCCGTAGAGGGCGGCACCCGGGTAACCGAGTCGGCTGACTACAGAGATATCCGATTCCCGCGCCTCACCATGAGGTTGATCAAAGACGACCTCATCGAAGACTCCATCGCCACCACCCTGGACAACCTCGTCAAGCGCTTCTCTCCATAGCCCAAGCCTGGCTCCCTCTGTCCGATCTCTATGACTTCCTCCACTCTTGGCTGCCAAGCAATGCCAGGTTCTCAGCCGCCCGCCGGTGCTCGTCCTATGACTTCCTCCACTCTTGGCTGCCAAGCAATGCGGCAAGACGCTCAAACCGGCGGTCTTCATCGCCGGCGATCCGTCCGACCCAACGCAGAGCCTCAGCGGCATCTATGTAGGTTCCGATGGCGAGCATGGACTCGATGTCAATCCAGTCCTTAGGCCGATCGAAGACCGCCTTGCAGACGCTGAGGTGGGTGGCAGACGGCACCCGAATGGTGTGATCAGCAAAGGGAACGGACACGGCCGCACGGTTGGCCGCGTCATGAAATGGGTCGTAGGAGAAGAAGAGATCGATAGGTGTGTTGTCCCACATGATCCGCACTTGGCCTTCACGGGCCACCGTCTCAGTTGCGGTGCGGATTTCAGCCCCAAGTTCACTTAGTAGATCGAGCACCTCAGAACTCCGGTCCACTGTGACGAAAACGTTCAGGTCGATGTCGATGGTGGCTCTCGGCTCAGCGTGGTAGCCGAGCGAGATCGCACCGCCGAAGGCATGAGGGGTGTCTTGCAGAGCATGGCCAATGGCGAGGACTTTTTCCGGTAGCGACAGCCGGGTCACGATGAATCGATTCGCGGATAGGCAAGCGGTGCGCGATTGCGATGCCCAATGGCATCGGCCAACAGAAGTACATCCACCAGTCGTTCGCCGTGCTCAGCGAAGCTCGTCGGTGGCGGGATGTCAGGCAGTTTGTCAGCCAACCGAAGCTCCAGTCGGCCGCCTGCGGCAGCAACGAGCCGACGCAGCGTCCGAGTTGTCGGATCACGCCGCCCGTGTTCGTAGGCAGAGATCACCGGTTGGCTGGTTCCAGCCCGTCTCGCCAATTCGGCCTGATTCAAGCCAAAGCGCCGCCGTGCCATCCGAAGCAATTCCGCCGGTTCCACAACCAGCAGTATATATCGACTTGTATATGTTATGGTGCTTGAGCGTTCTTGGCTTGGCTCCACCTGATGCCATGATATTTGGCGATGCGAATGGTGTTTGCGGTTGGGGTTGGGCTGGCGCTTTGGTGTGCTGGCTGCGCGGGCGCGAATACGGTGACGGAGCCCGGGCCGGATCTTGCGCCATCCAGTTCGCCGGACGCACAGACACCCAACGCGGAGGATGTCGAAGCGCCGAGCGGGCCTAATGCCCAGACATCCGTTGGGCCGGAAATTGAGCCGCTGAGTGAGTCGCAGATACGCAGACTCCTAGAGGAATTCGTAGACGAGCAACAGCAGAGTGTCGGGGTCGTGGTCGGCGTGACTAGCGCCGAAGGTCGTGTCGTTGTCGGGTACGGCCGCCTAAGCGCAGACGACGCGACTCGCCCCGACGGGGACACTGTCTTCGAGATTGGCTCGATAACGAAGGTATTCACTTCCACTGTGCTGGCTGAACTGGTCTCGCGAGGGGAGTTGGGGCTTGACACCCCGGTGCAGAACCTGCTCGGCGACGAGGTACTGATGCCCACTCGCAACGGTGCGGAGATCACGCTGGGCCACCTGGCGACGCATAGCTCCGGGCTGCCCCGACTGCCTGATAACTTCGACCCTGCGAATCCGGCCAACCCCTACGCCGACTACACCGTCGAGGATCTCAACGCATTTCTGTCGTCCCACGAACTGGATCGTGACGTCGGCGACGCAGTTGAGTATTCGAATGTTGGCTTCGGCCTACTGGGCCATGCCCTCGCCCAACGAGAGGGCACCGACTTCGAGACGTTGATCGGCGAGCGGATCCTCGAAACGCTGCACATGCCCGACACGGTGGTCGATCTGACACCGGCACTCCGCGAGCGCCTTGCTCCCGGGCACGACGGACGGCTTCGACCCGTCGCCAACTGGGACGTGCCGACCCTCGCTGGCGCGGGAGCTCTTCGATCCACAGTCAACGACCTTTTGACATTCCTCGAAGCAAATCTCGGTCTGAGCGAGTCGCCTCTCCTGCAGGCAATGGAGTTCGCTCGCGCCCCCCTGCGACATGATCCCGTGTCGGGCACGGACATCGGTCTGGGGTGGGTGACCGCAACCGAGGGCGGCCGCCAATTTGTAGGGCACCCCGGCGCAACCGGCGGCTACGCCTCCTTTATCGGCTTCGACGTCGAACTCGGCGAAGGTATTGTCGTCCTGTCGAACTCGCAATGGAGCGTGGACTACCTGGCCTATCGCCTGTTCACCCGAGACCTCGAGGGGTGAACAAACAGGCGAAACAGCCAAAGACGCTGGCCGTTCGCGGTGCCTTCACCCCAATCTCCCCCATGTCTCGAATCACCACACCGCCCCCGCCACTAGCGGCTCCATCTGGCCAGCCTCGCTGCCTGAGTTCACGCTTATCGAAGACTCCATCGCCACCACCCTCGACAACCTCGTCAAGCGCTTTTCTCCATGATCTGAGCTTGACTCACCCTTTCCGGGCTGTCCCGGAGCGGTTATGTCGCCGTTCCGACGCTCAATGGCTTCTTGCCGGTCTGACCACCCTTTCCGGGCTGTCCCGGAGCGGTTATGTCGCCCCCTCCGCATTGAAGGTGTTCACCCGGGGCGGTGTTCAAGAGGCCACTAAGGTGACTCGGTGGACGAAGGCGGCTCCGTTTACGAGGACGATTCCTGCTTGGAAAATGGGCTGGCGGGGGAGGCGCTGACCATTCCATCGGCCAATCCCAAGAACTTCTATCAGGCTATTTCCGACACGGCGGCGATGCCGCGCCTGGACCTGTGGGCCAAGCTCTTTGTGCCCGATGGGGCTGGGCCGTTCCCGGTGGTGATCGTCGTTCCCGGCAGCCTGGGCCTTCAGTCGCATCATCTGTCCCACGCGGCGACGATCACTGATGCTGGAATCGCAGCATGCGCCATTGATCCCTTCGGCCCTCGGGGCGTCGTTTCCACGGTTGACAATCAGATCCAGTACTCCTTTGCGGCTAGTGCCTGGGATGTTC
>JAPPKI010000380.1:3562-7630 GCA_028820035.1 bacterium
GTTCTGGCCACTGCTGAGTTTCTTGCGACCCGACCCGAAATCGACGTATCGCGAATCGGCGCGCAAGGCCACAGTCGAGGGGGTTCGGCCGTGCTGAGCGCCGCATCGGTGCACTTGGCCTCGGCATCCGACGCCCCGAAGCTCGCTGGTGTTTACGCCGCCTACCCCTGGTGTGGCCACCAGTTCCTCAACCCCGCCGTGGGCAGCACTCGGGTCAGGGCAATCATCGGAGACCTAGACGACTGGTGCTCACCCACCCAGGTCCAAGCCCACATCCAGGCCATCCGGGTCGCAGGCGGCGACGCCGGCGTGCGGATTGTAGGAGACGTCCACCACAGCTTCGACCGGACAACCCCCCTCGAGCACATACCCGATGCCGCCGTGGCCCCCAATGCGCCCACCGTCTACATGGCCGACAACGGCGCCTTCATCCTCCCCACCTCCGATGAGCCCGACCCGGCGCTAGTCGATCTCGACGGCTTCCTTTACGCCGCCAAAGCCGGCTTCGGAGTCCGCGGCGCCCACATCGCCGGAACCCCCGACCTCGCCCCAGTATTCGTCGAAGACATGGTGACGTTTTGGACCAACGTCATGACCCCGAGCATGCGCTAGGCCCGCTACCAGAGTTCGTCGAGGTATCGGGTGGTGCCGGGGATGGTGGGGATGAAGGGGGCGGCAAGTTCTAGGCGGGCGCCGCGGGCGGCGACGTCGTCGGCGAGGGTGGCGAAGGCGTCCCAGCAAACTTCGGGGTCTTGGTCGCAGAAGTAGAGGCGGAGCACTTCGGGGTGTTCTCCGGTGAGGGGCGGGAGGCCGCCTTCTTTGGCGACCTGGATGAAGTCGATGATCTGACCGATGGGGCTGCCTTCGGCTAGAAGCTCAGGGTCGCGCTCGGCCCGTAGGGCTGAAGCGGCGGCGAGCACCGAGTCGGTGTCGTCGCCTCGGATCCAGGCCACCACCATTCCCGCATAGGGGTGGTCGAGGGCGATCTCGGGCGGGACCGGGGCTGGGCCCCGACCCGTGGAGCCAACCAGGTCGTAGGCGGCGGTGCTGATGTGGTCGCGGTTGGGGTTCATGCGCCCGGAGGCAAACAGGTCGGGGCCGACTGCAAACGAGTAGCCGAAGGTGTCGGCGTCGCGATCCTGCTCCATCCAATACAGGGCGATGAACGAGCCGTTGTCCACCGGATCGGCCACCGAGCCATCGGCGGGGAAGCGCAAGTCCTTGAGCCGCCTCGTTGCCACGTAGCGCCGGTAGGCGAAGCAGCCGGGCGCGGCGGTCATGGCGGCATAGGCGTGGTCGTGCTCGTACCAGCGGTTGTACTCGTGCAGTCCCTCGCCGCGGTGCGGTTCGATGAAGGTGATCATCGAGTGGCCGAGATGGATCTGGCTGCCTACTGCCAGGGGTTGATCAGACATGTCGTGTCCTCCTGTGATGCCGAATGATAGGAGCGAGGCTGGATTGCCTCCGTGGTGGAAGCCGTCAGTCGCCGAAATATCGGGTTTGCCTCGGTGGGGGCCGTTGTAGGGTTCTGCGGTGGTTTCAGTGAGCCCGTGGTTGCTCGAAGACGGCGTGCTGCATCTGAACCACGGGTCGTTTGGGGCCACGCCGGCACCGGTCTTGGAGGCACAGGAGCGGATTCGCCAGCGCTTTGAGGCCAACCCCACCAAGTACTTCGTGGGTGGCGAATACCAAAGTGAACTGGACTCGGCCCGCCGGGAGGTGGCCGACTTCGTGGGGGCCGATGAGGAGGGGCTGGTGTTCGTCAACAACGCCACCACCGGGGTGAACGCCGTCTTTCGGTCGCTTGAGCCCAGCCTGGCCCCGGGCGACGAGATCCTGGTGGCCGACCACGAATACAACGCCTGCGTGAACGCGGCGCTGGTCTCAGCGGAGAGAGCTGACGCCCGTGTCGTCACAGCGCAGGTTCCGTTCCCGCTGGATTCTCCCCAACAGGTGGTTGACGCCGTGCTCGGAGCCGTCACCGAGCGCACCCGGGTCGTGATGATCGATTCAGTGACCTCCGCGACGGGGCTGGTAATGCCGGTGGCCGAACTCGCCACCGCCCTTGAGCCCGAGGTGGCGCTGCTGGTGGACGCCGCCCACGGCCCCGGCATGTTGGACTTCGACGTCTCTGCGCTGGGGGCCTCCTACGTCACGGCCAACTGCCACAAGTGGATGTGCGCCGCCAAGGGCGCGGCATTCCTATGGGTGCGAGAGGACCGCCGCGAGGGCATGTACCCCTCAGTGATCAGCCACGGCTACAACGACGCCTGGCCATCCAGCGACAGCCATTTCCACGCCCAATTCGACTGGACGGGAACGCAGGATCCGAGCGCCTGGCTCACCGTCCCCGTTGCCCTCGAAACGGTGGCGGCCATGCATCCCGACGGCTGGCCCGGAGTCCGGGCCACTACCCGGGCGCTGTGTTTGACGGGCCGCAAGATCCTGCTGGACGCTCTGGGAATCGATCCGCCAGCCCCCGAGGAAATGATCGGTGCCATCGCCTCGGTGCCCGTGCCGCCCGCCGACAACTCCGGTTCAGAGATCTTCGACCCGCTCATGGCCGCTCTGGCCGACAACCACAACATCCAGGTACCAGTCTTCACCTGGCCTGAACCGCCCCACCGTCTGCTCCGCATCTCCGCCCACCTCTACAACGAGGAATCCCACTACCAGCGCCTCGCCGACGCCCTCCTCACCGAGCTCAACTAGCTGACGCGCCGGCCATTGCTCGTACCCGCCCGGCTCAAGGGGTCAGTACATGATGGTGCGGGTTAGGTGGTGGGGCCAGAAGGTGGCGTGGTACGCCTTCCAGAGCCGGAAGTCGACCTGGGGGACCACTAGCGATTGCGAGGGTGGGCGAATCCGGTTGATGGCGTCGGTGAGTAGGGCGGTGGCATACAAAGTGTGGGCCCGGATCTCCACTTCCTCGGGACTGCCGGCGGGGATCAGCTCGCCTCGGTCGATGGCAGCTTCCATCTCTGGGGAGTAAGACAAAATGCCCATCAGTCGCAGGGCGACGGGGACGATGTAGTCGGCGAACGCCGTCATCCGATCCAGATCGGCGACTGCGAATTCACCCCCGCTGGCCAGCGCCATGTGCAATTGCCAGAGCCAAAGTTGGGCCAGCTTGTGCAGCTGGACCTCGTGGCCGTCATGGGTGGTGACGTCGTTGAACCTTGGGAACTCCACCACCAGACGCTCCAGCAGGCCGTTTCCCTCGGCGTACATGGCCGGCTCACAATCAGCCACGAACCGGTGGGCACTGCCGTCGTAGCGCTCGGCCAAGGTGCGGCCCGCCGCGTTGAGTATCTCGACCCGCTCATCCAGCATGGGGATTTCTATGTTCCCGCTGAACACGCGGCCCAATTCGGATCGATTGATCTCGGCCAGGTAGGCACCATCGGTCAGCGCCACGCCATCGTCCAGCGCCTGGGCAACGCAGGCGAACATGCCCTCGCTGTCCGACCAGGTGCGGCCCCGATAATCGGCGGCGAACTTCACCCCCGAGTCGAAGTCGGTGAAGGCGAAGTTCATGACTGCATAGAAGAAGGAGACATCGATGATCTCTGCCGGGTCGGTCCGGTGGCTGATTGCCCCGTCGACCGCGCCAGACGGAAAGGCGAATTCCTCGTAGGCCATCCACGAGGCCACTTGCTTGATGGCCTCAACCGACGTGCGAACGTGTAAGGAGCGCTCGACCACCCCGCGTACCGACCGCAAGACCGGCGAGGACCACACCGGGGATTCATGCATGATCTGCTCCTGTGGGAACTCCACTTGCCGTACGATTTTGGCCGGTTCGTCGTGAGGAACACGAATGGATGCAATCCGGTTTAGTTTCGAGAGTGATCAGGCGCTGGCCGCGGTCACCGGCCGTGACGGTGGGGTGAGCACAGGGGAGTTGGCCAGCCTGAACCTGAGCTTCGAGGTGGGGGACGACACGGCGCGCGTTGTCGCCAACCGCAAGGTCGCGGGCGACAACCTCGGCTTCGATTTCCGAGACTTGGTGGTGCCCCGTCAGGTGCATGGAGTTCGGGTCAAGGTTGTCGGCGAGCAGGACAGGGG
>JAPPKI010000148.1 GCA_028820035.1 bacterium
GGTGACGACCGCTCGGCCCACCTTGGTCGGCGGGCGATCCATCCACCAGCCTCCCCAATGGTTACTCTGTAGCGGCTCGCCCCACCGTGAGGAGCTCCCATGATCGTTGTCGCCGGATCCGTTTCCGTCCCTGCTGAGAACTCTGAGGCGTTCATGTCTGCCGCTGCCGACGTCTCTGCCGCGTCGCGCACCCTGGACGGCAACATCGACTACTGCATCTCGATGCAGTCGCCTGGCGTTTTTCGGTTTTTGGAGATATGGGAAACCGAGGAAGCCATGATGGCTCAATTCGCCGCCCCTCCTTTCGGTGCGTTCCAGGCCGCAGTCAGCGAGCTGGGAATGGCCGGGATGGACGGCAAGAAATACGAAATCTCCTCAGTCGGCCCGCTGTTCGGATAGCGCAGCCCGACCCCGTGCCCCAGTCGCCCGGTGGCTACGCTGTGGGCGCTCATAACCACTCTGAGGAGATCCCACATGATCGTCATTGCCGGCACCGGCTCACTTCCCCCCGAGAACACCGATGCGTTTATGGCGGCCGCCAATGAGATGGCCGCGGCGTCTCGAGCCGAAGACGGCAACATCGAGTACTGCTTCTCGGTGGAGGCACCGGGCAAGATCCGCTTCTTCGAAATCTGGGAGAGCGAAGAAGCGCTAGGTGCCCACTTCACCGCCCCCCATATCGCGGCATTCGGCGCAGCCATCAACGAGTTGGGCATCACCGGGATGGACGGGAAGAAGTACGAGGTTTCCTCGGTCAGCCCGCTGTTCGGATAGCCGGTTCGCCCACCCGCCGCCTTCGGTGGGGCCAGAACGGGCAGACTGAACACGGTGGAGGACTATTTCCAGCAATTGGTGCGCTCGTGGCGCAGCGTCACCTCGCGAACGGTGCGCGAGGCCGTGGCAGTTTTGTTGCTGCTTATCGTGGTGTTCGGCGCGGGGTTCTCCGCGCTCTCCACCTACGCCAATCTGGTGGTGTTCAACGAGGATCGCTTTGCTGAGGAGCTCGCCGACATCTTCGATGACGAAGATGTCCACAAGGTGGTGGCGACATCTTTCACCGCCACCGCAATAGAGATGGCCGACCTGCCGGTGACACCGGCGGGCTCCGCCGGTGCCCAGCAGGTGATCCAGCAGGACATCCCGGCAGTGGTGAGCAAGCTGCTCACCGATGAGACCAACGACGGCCTGCTGGATCGAGCAGTGCGCCAGGCTCATGGCGATGTGCTGGCCGTTGAGGGAGGCACCTTGGTGGCCAATCCGCCGATTCGGAGTGTCGAGGTGGATTTGGGGCCGATCTTCAATCAGGCGCTGGACGAGATCGTGGCCAATGAAGAGCTGGCCTTTCTGGGCACCGTGACACCCCCTCACGATGCCGGGGTGGTGACCGTTCTTCAGCGGGCCCAGCCGGGCGACCGATTCTGGGAGTTCCTCGGCCAGCTTCAAGACCGGAGGTCCTCCACCATCACCCTGATCCTGCTGTGCGGCATCGGGGCACTGTTGATTGCGCCGTCTCGCACTCGGGTGGTGTGGAGCATCGGCACCGGCATTGTGGCCATGGCCGGCATCTTGGGCGTGGGGATCTACGGCTCTCGGGCGCTGCTGGCCGTGCTAATTGACAACACCGACACCGTACGAGCCGCCCAATCGATCCACGAGGCCCTGCTAGACGATCTGAGCGGCCGGCTGGTGGGTATGGCCCTCATCGGCGTGCTGATGATCGTGATCGGCGCCGTTACCGGCTGGCTATGGCGCCGCTTCGGTCCGACTCCCCCCGAGGAGAAAGCCCTAGCCGTGTCGGAGGCCAGCCCGGTGGTGTGACTCCGAGCAGCTATGACCCGGTGAATACCGCTTTGCCGGGGCCGTTCTCTAGGAAGCTGGCTACGCCGGTGTGGGCATCGTCGGTGTCGAAGCAGGAGGCGAAGGCTTCCACCTCAATCTCCAGGGCTTCATCGAGAGGTAGGAAGTAGCCATCGAGAATTGCTTTTTTGGCCAGTGTGATCGCCGCGGGGCCTGAGGCGTATCGGGCGGCCAGCTTTACGGCCTCGTTGTACACCTCTTCGTCGGGATAGACGGCTGAGGCCAGTCCGATGGCCACTGCTTCGTCGGCTCGCACGTTCTGCCCGCTGTAAATCAGCTCCTTAGCTCTTGTGATACCCACCAGGCGACTCAGGCGCTGGGTGCCTCCCCCACCGGGAACAAGCCCCAGCAGGATCTCTGGCTGGCCCAACACTGCTCCTTCCCCTACGAGTCGGAACTCGGCCGCCATGGCCAATTCGCATCCCCCGCCGAGGGCGTAGCCGTTGATGGCGCAGATGGTGATTTGAGGCAACTCTTCCAACGCCCGGAAAGCGTCGTTGATCCTCTGGCTCAGATCCCGGCCCCCGGCGGCATCCAACTCCGAGAACTCGTTGATGTCGGCGCCAGCGGCGAACACTTTCGGTCCGCCCCAGATCACCGCCGCCCGAATGTCGGTGCGTCCGGCTAGCTCGTCGGCGGCCTGGTGCAGCTCGGCCACCACCTGGGCATTCAGCGCATTGACTTTGGGGCGGTCCAGCCGAATGGTGGCCACACCTTCCGCCTCACTGGTTTCCATCCGCACGAATTCGCCCATGGCCACGCTCCTTGCTGTTCGGACCCGCCAACCGTATTCCCCCCACAACGCGGGTACTCAGTTGTCCTGAAATGGCACACTCGGGAGATGTGGGCCGAAACCATCAGGGCGTCGGGGAAGCGGTTTTCTGACCGCCCGGCCTTGGTGGCAGAGGAGGGTTGGTCGGTCAGCTTTGCCGAGTTCGACCGCCTGACCGACGAAGTGGCCGTCGGTCTGGCCCACCAGGGGGTGAGCCACGGCCAGGTCGTGGCCCTGCTGGTGCCGTCGTCGGTGGACTACATCGTGCTGTACGGGGCACTGGCCAAATTGGGGGCCATCACCGCCGGGGTGAGCAGCCGCCTGCCCGCCCCGGAGCGCACCGTGCTGGTGAATGATGTGGCCGGGGTTGACCGGGCCATTGCCACCGCGGCTATGGCCGACGGCATGGCCCTCGACATCGATGTGATCGAAGTTGCGCTGGCCGACGGGCCCAGGTCGGTGGGTGCTGATCTTCGGGTACGAGACGAGGCCCCATCACCGCTGCCTCCTGACGGTGACCGGCCTGTGGCGGTGGTGTTCACCTCGGGGACCACCGGCGTGCCCAAGGGGGCCACGTTCACCGATCGGATCTTGGCCGACATCGCCATCGTGGACGCCGGCAACGGCTGGGGGGAGGGCGGACCCATCACCTCCAACACCCAGATGGCCCACATCGGAGTGATGGGCAAGATCCCTGCTCAGTTCGCGGTGGGCACCACACTGCATGTGATCGACAAGTGGAGTGCTACCGCGGTGCTCGATGCCGTGTCCCGCTACCGGATGCCCGCAATAGGCGGGGTGGCCCCCCAGATCGCCCTTATGCTTCGCCATCCCGACTTCGATCAGTACGACTTCTCCTCGGTAAAGCTGGTGGTCACCGGCGGAGCGCCTTCGCCCCCCAATGTGATCGAGGAAGCTCGGCAGCGGTTCGAGGCCGACTGGACTCAGCGCTACGCCTGCACCGAGGTAGGCGGAATAGGAACCTTCACCTGGATCAACGCCCCCATGGAGGAAATGCTCTACACCGTGGGACGGCCCCGGCCCGGCATCAAGGTCGAGGTGCGCGATCCCGATAGCGAATTGGCCGTGGCCCCCGGGACGGTAGGAGAGGTGTGTTTTCGATCTCCCACCGTGATGGCCGGGTATTGGCGCAACCCGGAGGCCACCGCAGCCGCGCTAAAGGGCGGCTGGCTCTATTCCGGCGACCAGGGCTGGATTGACGACACCGGCTGCCTGCGACTGGTGGGCCGCCGGGGAGAGGGCTTCCACCGAGGCGGCTATGTGGTGTTCCCGGTTGAGGCTGAGAAGGTGCTGGCGTGGCACCCCAAGGTTTCCGGTGTCTGCGTGGTGCCCCGCCCCGACGAGGTGATGGGCGCCGTCGGAGTGGCCGTGGTTATCCCCGCCGATCCCAACGATCCGCCCACGCTCGAAGAGCTACGAGCCTTCGGCAAGGAACACATCGCCAACTACAAACTCCCCGAACACCTCCGCCTAACCAACGCCTTCCCCCTAACCCCCATGTCCAAAATCGACCGAGGTGCATTGGAGGCGGCCGAAACCTAACGCGGCTCTCTCGGCAGTCCCAACACCCCTTCTCCAACGGCATTCTTCATAACCTCATCAGTACCGCCGCCGATGCGCATGGCGCAGGCACCGAGCAGCAGTTGCTTCCAGGCGTAGGTGCCCCACTCTCCCGTGTCGGCGCAGATGCGGGGGCCGAGCAAGCGGGCGATCATCGACGCCGCCCAGTTCACGTGCCGGGCGGTGGCGTACTTGGTGGCTGCCGGGGCCAACGGGGGCTGACGGTTGGCGTTCCACTCCACCAACCGGTACCCGATGTACAGGCGGGCCAAGTCTTGGCGCACCACCGGATCGTCGGACAGGCCGAAATGCTGGGCCAACTGGACGACCTTCTCGGGAGCGGCCAGCCCCACCAGTCCGCTGCCCCCGTAGCCCGCCCCCCTCGAGCCGATCGAGGCCCGCTCCGATTGCAAGGAGGTTCGGAACACCGACCAACCGGCGTTGACGTCGCCCACCCGGTGGCGGTCGTCGATGCGAGCGTCGTCGAAGAAAACCTCGTTGAACTCCGCCCCACCCGTCATCTGCCGCAACGGCCTGACGTCGGTACCGGGGGTGTCGAGCGGATAGATGAAGGCAGTGATGCCCTGGTGCTTGGGGGCATCGGGGTCTGTGCGGGCCAGCAGCAAGCCGATGTCGGAAAAATGGGCCCGGGAGCTCCATACCTTTTGGCCGCTGATCACCCACTCGTCGCCATCGGCGACCGCTCTGGTGCTGAGAGAGGCCAAATCCGACCCCGCCCCTGGCTCGCTCAGCAGCTGGCAGGCCAGGATCTCTCCCCGGTGCAGCCGGGCCAGATACTGCTCCTTCAGCCAATCGGAGCCATGGGCCAAGATCGTGGGAGCCACCACTCCCAAAGAACTGCCGAACATGGTCTGCGACGGCACTCCGTAGCCGGCCTCCAAGTCGAGATAGACCCGCTCGTATTCGGGATCGAGGCCCCGTCCGCCGTAGTCGGATGGCCCGGTGATCCAGCCGAATCCGGCCTCCCACATCTTGCCCCTCCACTGCTTTGCCGCTACGACCGCGGCCTCTTCTTCGGCCGCGCTCTTCTCGGCGTACACGGTGATCTCGTCGGAGCCGACTCCCCAGGTGAACTCATCCCGCACGGCCCGCTCGGCATTGGCGTCCAAAAACGCCCGAGCCTCAACGGCAAACTCGTCCAAAGTCGGCGCCACACCACGAGTTTGGCCGTTGGAAGCGTCCTAGTAGAAGGTCAGGCCCGGGCGGAGATATCCACAATCAGCATCCTTGCCCCTCAAAGGAATGAGATGTAGTTTCAAACCAGACAATATGAGCGGGTACCGGCTCATCGAGCCGGGCAGGAGAGACCAGGGGTATGACATGTTGTCTTCACTGAGTGCTTTGCAGCGCGGAGGCGTGTACATCTTCTTCGGAGGGGTGGTATCCGCCGTTGGCAGGGGAATGAAGCCAGGGATTCTGGTTGACAAGGCAGACTGGAACGACGTGGACGGCCTGGTGCAAGCGATGGCCGACAACGAGGTTCTCGCCCATACCTCAGCAGTCTTGTATGCCTTCGGCTTGATGTTCGTCATTACTGGCCTCAACAGCATTCGGCACTTTGTGACCGACCAAGGCCTGGTAGGAGACATGGTTCGCGGCGGGACGCTGTTGGGAATGCTCTCCATCTTCGTCCTTGGCATGCTCGAGGGGCTTGACCATATGGCGGTCAGAGTGCTGAACGACGGCATCGGCGGCAACAGCACGGAGATTGCTGTGGCATTGCAATCAGCCAAGCTCGGAGTCGTCTTGATCCTCTGGCCGGTGCTCTACGCAGCAATCGGAGTTGCCGGCCTTGGCGGTATCCGCTTGCTGCCCGGAGGCTTTCACCGAGCCGTACAGGGCGTCGCCTCACTGGTGATGCTGGCGACCGCAGTGCTGCTCCTCATGGCTGCCTCATTGGAGTCCAATGACTTCTGGATGGCGGTCAGCGCCATCACCGCCATCGTCCTGGCGATCTGGACCATTACGTTGAGCCATGCGTCCTACAAGAACATGGTTACTGCTTCGACTTCGTAGTCCAATAGCTCATCGGCAGTGTCCCACCAGTGACGGTCGCTTCCGGGTTCTTTTTCCCTGAGGCGCCTCGCTGGCGGGACGGCCAGCTGTGGTTTTCCGACGTCTTCGGTGGCCTGGTCTATTCCTGGGATTCTGAAACCGGCGATCTAGCCCAGCAGGCCTCGGTGCCAGGACGCCCGTCGGGGCTGGGTTGGACTCCCGATGGCGACCTGATGGTGGTATCCACCACTGACCGCACGCTGCGCCGAGCCGACGGTGCCGTCGTCGCCGATCTCAACCCAATATCGGATTCCAAGATCAACGACATGGTGGTGGACGACGACGGCACCGCCTACATCGGCAACGACGGGTTCGACTTGGAGGCTCGGGCCCCCGAGCGGCCGGCCCAGATCCTGCGGGTCAGCCCTGACGGGGGGGTGTCGGTGGCCGCCGACGGGCTGCGCTTCGCCAACGGCATGGTCATCACCCCCGAGCGGCTGCTGATCGTGGCCGAGACATGGGGCCGGCGGTTGTCTTCGTTCGCGGTGGGCGAAGACGGCGCCCTGGGTGACCGGCGAGTCTTCGCCGAATTGGACACCGGTTCGCCCGATGGAATCTGTTTGGCTCCCGACGGCCGGGTGTGGGTGGCCGACCCCATGGGCCGGCGGGTGCTGCTCGTTGGCGAGCGCAGCGCGGTAGACCACGTCATCGAGTTCCCCGGTTGCCGCCCCACCGCCTGCGCGCTCGACGACGCCGGCACCCGTCTGTTTGTGTGTACCGCCCCCAGCATCGACCCGGCAAAAATCCAGGCCGATCCCCGTGGCGAGATCACAGTCTTCGAGCTGGAGTGAGCGAGTACTCTCGCCCCATGGGCGACGTCCAACTGGTGTCCGCCGATTCCCACGTCAATCCCCCACCCACGATGTGGGACGACTACCTGTGGGCCAAGCACCGGTTCTGGACCGGCAACGACCTGCCCGAGCCCCCCAGCGTCTATATGAAGCAGCAGGTGTGGTCCACGTTCATGGAGGATCCTGTGGGCCTGCGGGAGCGCCACCACATCGGGGTGGACAAGATCATGTGGTCGAGCGACTACCCCCACTCCGAGACCACCTGGCCCCACAGCCGCAAGCTCACCGACGAATGGTTCACCGACATCTCCGACACAGACCGCCGCCTGATCCTGGCCGACAACTGCAACCAACTCTTCGGTCTTTAGCGCCCTGATCGACTAAGCAAGGCCCCATGACGCCGCTGCTCTCGATCCAACTCCGCAACTTTGCCGCTACCGACCCAGGGCCGGGGGGCTGGCAGCCCGCCTTGGACTTGGCCAAAGCGGCCGACGCCGCCGGGGTGGACAAGATCGTGGTCAGCGACCACGTGG
>JAPPKI010000331.1:0-5768 GCA_028820035.1 bacterium
GTGGTGATGTACCGCCGCGGTGGCCAGCAATGAGGGGATCGGGGCCGAATCGAGACTGGCTCCCCGGTCGGACAGCACGATGATGTTCTTGCCCGCATCAATGGCTCGGCTCACCTGCTCCCGGATGCGCTGGATGGCGATCCGCAGCCCCGGCCCACCGTCGTCCACCGCATACAGGCAGGGAACCACCTCAGTTGACCAGTGGCTATGGCCTCCGGGCCCGTCCACCTCCACCAGGTTGGCCAACTGCTGGTCGGTGATCACCGGGTGGGGGGTGAAGATCTGACGGCATGATTCGGGCTGGGGATCCAGCAAATTCCCCTCAGGGCCGAGCCATCCACAGGTGGCGGTGATGATCTCCTCCCGGATGGCGTCCAGCGGTGGGTTGGTCACCTGGGCGAACAACTGCTGGAAGTAGTCGTACAGCAAACGGGACCGGTTGGAGAGAACAGCCACCGGGGTATCAGTGCCCATCGACCCCAGCGCCTCCTTGCCGTCGCGGGCCATGGGGGCTAGCAGGATCTTGAGCTCTTCATGGGTGTAGCCGAACATCTGTTGGCGAACCACCAGCGGGGTGTCGTCCGGCTCGGGCAGCGGGCGGCTGACCAGATCGTCGAGATCCACTTGGTTGTCGGCCAGCCACTGCCCATAGGGGTAGGCCGAGGCCAACCGCTCTTTGATCTCGGTGTCCCGCACGATGCGGCCCTCAGAGGTGTCGATCAAGAACATGCGGCCGGGCTGAAGGCGGCCCTTCTCCACGATGGCCGCCGGGTCCACGTCCATCACCCCGACTTCCGACGCCATGATCACCAGGTCGTCGTCGGTTACCCAATAACGGGAAGGACGCAGGCCGTTACGGTCAAGCACCGCGCCAATAAGCGTGCCGTCGCTGAACACGATGTCAGCGGGACCGTCCCACGGCTCCATCAGCGAGGCGTAGTAGCGGTAGAAAGCCCGCAGCTCTGGGGCCATCGACTCGTGGTTCTCCCACGGCTCGGGGATCATCATGAGCACCGCCTGGGGCAACGAGTAGCCGCCCATGTACAGCAGCTCCAGCACCTGGTCGAAGCTGGCGGTGTCGCTCACCCCCTCGGCGCACACCGGGAACAGCCGCTCCAGGTCGCCGGGCAGATGGGGCGAGTGCAGCAGCGCCTCTCGGGTCCGCATCCAGTTGCGGTTGCCCTGCACGGTGTTGATCTCGCCGTTGTGGGAGATGAAGCGGTAAGGGTGAGCTAGCGGCCAGGACGGGAAAGTGTTGGTGGAGAACCGGGAATGGATCATGGCCAGGGCACTAGTCACTCGGGTGTCACTCAGATCGGAGTAGAACTCTCCGAGCTGCGGGGTGGTCAGCATGCCCTTGTAGACGATTGTTCGGTTGGAAAGGCTGGCAAAGTAGCCATAGGTCAGCTTGCGGGTCTTCGACCCCAGTGCTCCAGTATCAGCTTGGTCATCGGTCTCATAGGCGACCTCGTTGCGAATGCGGGTGCGCACGATGTAGGCCCGCCGCAAGAGGGCATCGGCATCGAGCCCGTCGCCGGAGTAGAACGGCTGCCAGAACGAGGGCATGGTGGCCAGCGCCTGCGCCCCCAGCTCGTCAGGACAGGTGGGCACTTCCCGCCATCCCAGGGGAGTCAGCCCCTCGTCGACGGCGATGGCGTCCATGGCCGCTCGGGCATGCGTCGCGGCCTCTGGGGTGTCGGGGAGGAATCCGATGCCGGTGGCGTAGTGCCCTGCCGGCGGCAGTTCGAAGTCGCACACCTGGCGGTAGAAGTCGTCAGGCACCTGAATCAGCAATCCCGCGCCGTCGCCGGTGTTCACTTCCGCGCCCAGCGCCCCCCGGTGCTGGAGGTTGCACAGCGCCCCGTAGCCCACCGACACAATCTCATGTCGCGGCCGGCCCTTCAGGTCCACCAGAAAGCCCACCCCGCAGCCGTCGTGCTCGTTTCGGGGGTCGTAAAGCCCCTGGGGGTATGGCAGACCGGGAGGCTGCGGCCAGTTCCTCATTGCGTCCTTTCCAGCGTGTTTGCGGTGCGCGCCGAGACGACATTGGCCAGCGGCAGGGCTGCAATTTTACCGCCGCAACCCGGTCCTCTACCAAGTCTGTTCTGCTCAGGAGACTCCCAAGAGGCATGATTACAGGGTGGAATCGTCTGTTGATGATGAGGTTGGAGTGGCTGAAGTGAACGCAACCCGCGGCATTGACGGCTTGCTCGACTTCATCGACGCCTGTCCGACGCCTTTCCACGTGGTCGATCGAGCGGCCGATGTCCTGAGGGCTTCAGGGTTCACCGAAATGGACGAAGCCGACGAATGGCCTGACGCCGTCGGCAGCCGCTACGTGCGCCGAGGCGGCAGCCTGGTGGCGTGGCGGCACCAGACCAGCGATGCAGGCTTTCGAATCATTGGCGCCCACACCGACAGCCCTAACTTGCGCATCACTGCCCAGCCCGACACCGGTCAGGCCGGTTATCGGCAACTCGGCGTGGAAGTGTACGGGGGCGCGTTGCTCAACAGCTGGCTGGATCGCGATCTTGGGGTGGCCGGTCGAGTAGCCACCCCAGCGGGCACACGGCTGTTCTGTATCAATCGGCCGGTGCTCCGAGTGCCCCAACTCGCCATCCACCTCGACCGGGAGGTCAACCAAAAGGGGCTGCTGCTCAATCCCCAGACCCACATCGTCCCCGTATGGGGGCTGGGGCTGCGCACCCCTGGCGAATTCGCCTTGACGGCGGCCGAGGCGGCCGGTGTCGATGCCGATGAGGTGCTGGCCTGGGATGCGATGCTCCACGACCTCACCCCATCGGTGATCGGCGGCATCGACGACGAGTTTGTCTATGCCCCTCGCATCGACAACCAGGTGTCGTGCTGGGCCGGTCTCCAGGCCCTGATCGACGCCCCAGCCGACTCGCCTCCCAGCGCAGTGCTGTGCCTTTTCGACCACGAAGAGGTCGGCAGCACCTCAGCACAGGGGGCCGCTTCCACCCTGCTGCCCGCCGTGCTGGAGCGAATTGCCGGCAGCCGCGGCGCGCTGCATCCCGCACTGGCCCAGTCGCTGTGTGTGTCGGCTGACGGGGCCCACGCCACCCACCCCAACTATCCCGAGCGGCATGAGCCCGACCATCACATAGCCATGGGCGATGGACCAGTGATCAAACGAAATGCCAACCAGCGCTACGCCACCGACGCGGTGGGCGAAGCCGCATTCGCCGCGGCGTGCGAGAAGGCCGGAGTTGGCCACCAACTCTACGTCCACCGTGGCGACATGCCCTGCGGCAGCACGATCGGGCCGTTCGCGGCCTCGACTACCGGGGTGACCACCATCGACGTCGGCGTAGCCCAGCTCTCTATGCACTCTGCCCGTGAGATGTGCGGTGCCCAGGATCCCATGGACTTCGCGCTGGCCCTCAGCGCGTTTCTCAACGCCGCAGGTTGACTCGGGTCAGCCGACGGGTTCGCTCGTAGGCCGATACCACCACCAAGAAGATGGCGAAGAACTCCAGGCGGCCGATGAGCATCATCGACATCAGCACTGCCCGGGCCGGACGGGAGAACACCAAGTAATTGGAGGTGGGCCCGGCATCGCCCAGAGCGGGTCCCATATTGCTCAACGCGCTTATTGCCGCAGACGAGGAAGTGACCAGGTCTTGACCCAACGCGGCCAGCACCAAAGTAGCCACAAGCGCTGACAACGCGTAGAGGGCCACCAGCCCCGCCACCCGCTGGAGTATCGGCTCCGACACCACCATTTGGCCGAGCTTCACCCGTGCCACCACCCTGGGATGCTTCACTCGCAGCAGCCCGACCCGCATATATTTCGCCATCACTTGGGCCCGCAACACCTTTAGCCCGCCGGCGGTGCTCCCGGTCATGCCCCCCATCACCATGAGGGGCAGCAGCAATGCCTGTGCCCCCGGCGTCCAAGCCGCGAAATCGCCGCCCGGGTTGGCACTGGAGGCGTTGCCGAAACCACCGCTGGTGCCCAGGGTCACCGCGCCGAAGATCCCGTTGCGGAGACTGTTGGCTAGACCAGAAAAGTCGTTCAGCCAGTTCAGCAATGACGCGAACAACGCGACCGCGAATATCACAAGGAGATAGGTGCGAAATTCAGAAGACCGTCCGTAGACCCCCGGGTTGCCCGACACCGCCCGCCAGTGGAGGGTGAAGCTCACCCCTCCCACCAGCATCCCAACAATCATCACCGCTTCCACCGCAATACTGTCGAAGTGGCCGATGGAGTCGTCATAAGGCGAGAAGCCCCCGGTGCCTGCGCTGGTGAAGGCATGGGCCACTGCGTCGTAGAGGCTCAATCCGGCGATCATCAGGGCGGCCGCTATCGCGAGGGTGATGCCGCCGTAGAGTGCCCACAGCCTCCGAGCGGTGGAACTCACCCGAGGAGCCAGCCGGTCGGACGTGGGACCGGGAGCCTCCGCAGTGATGAGGCTCAGACCTCCGACCCCCAGGAACGGCAGAATGGTCACCGCCAGCACCACCATGCCCATGCCCCCGTACCACTGCATGATCTGGCGCCACATGAGCACGCCTCGGCCCGTCCCCTCTATAGGGCTGAGCACCGTGGAGCCGGTGGCGGTGACGCCCGACACCGCCTCGAACAGGGCAGTGTCGAAGCTCCCCAGCTCGCCGGAAAACCACAACGGCAGCGCAGCGAATAGCGACAAGCCGATCCAGGTCCATGCCACCGCAGCGAAAACCGAGGCCGGGGGCATGTCCTCGTCGAGTCGGGTGAAGGCCACCAACAGCCCCCCTCCAACAAGCGTGACCAGCGCGCCCATTCCCAGGGCAATCTCATCGTCCGATACTGACGACCCCCACTCCACCAGGGTGGCCAACAGCATCCCCGGCACCATGAACAGCAGCCCCAGCCCGACCACGAACCCCACTCTGCTTGTCACATTCCAGGGTTGGTCCACCAGCAGTTGGGACACGGCCCATTTCACCGCGGCCCTCCCCCGACGGGCAGCCGTCAACACCGCGGTCATGGCCCCAGCCTCATGTCTCCAGCCTCATCGCCCCGGCCTCATCGTCTCAGCCTCATCGTCTCAGCCTCATCCGCTGCATCTCGCCTATACCCCAGCCGATCACCACCACCACCGGGTAGATCGACAGCCGGCCCAAAAACATCAGGGCAATCAACACCCCTCGAGCCGGGGCGGCCAGCACCGTGGCATCGGCGAAACCCGAGAGATCGCCCAAGCCAGGTCCGGCGGTAGCCAGTGCGGAAATCGACCCCGACATCGCGGTAGGCAGGTCTCCCCCCAGCGAGGCGATGCCGAACACCCCTGAGGCGGCGGCCAGCACCCACAGGATCTGAAAGTTGTGGACCCGGGTGAGCGAAGCCTCTGAAGCCACCGCTCCCGACACCCTCACTGGCACCACCGCCCGAGGATGGAGTTGCACCACCAGCTCCCGCCGCACAATGCCCAAGATCTCGATTACCCGCAGCACCCGGAAACCACCCCCGGCCGAGCCCGCCATCGAGCCGACCCCGATAAGCAAGAGCAGCAGAATTTGGGGTGCAGCCACCCAATAGCCCCAATCTGCGACTCGGAAACCGGTGGTGCTGATCGACGAGGTGACGACGAAAAACGACTCTCGGATGGTGTCGGCACCCCCGCCGGTATCGGTCCACGTCCATGCCGCCACCAGCACCGTCGACCCAACGATCAGGCAGGCGTAGAGCTTGAGCTCGGTCGATCGCCACAAGGCCTGTACTTTCCCCCGCACCATCCATACCAACGCGGCCACGGAGA
>JAPPKI010000331.1:5778-7567 GCA_028820035.1 bacterium
GACGCCGGCAAGGGCCATGGCTCCGGCCCCCACCCACTCGATTGCCGCTGAGTCGAAGTGGGCAAATGAGTCTCGGTAGTTGGCGAATCCTCCGGTGGATGCGGTGGTGAGCCCGAAGGTGGCGGAGTCAAACACGCCCATACCCGCCGCGTAGTAGGCCGCAAACACCAGGATCGTGAGGCCCATATAGGTCAAGACCACCCGTTGGGTGTTGTGCGACCACGTCCTCGCCAGCACTGCCCGCCGCCCCCGGCCCTCGGCCACCTCGCTCAGCCGCCGCTGTCCCCCGAAGGCCGGCACCACCACCAAGGCGAGTATCAGGCCGCCCAAGCCGCCCAGCCACTGGGTCAAGGCCCGCCATGTGAGGAGCCAGGTGGGCAGGGCCTCGGGGTCCACCACGGTGAGAGAGGTAGTGGTAAAGCCAGCCACCGACTCGAAGATGGCGTCGTCCACCCGACCCACCTCTCCCGAGGCTAAGTACACCACGGTGGAGATCACCACAAGGGAGGCGGCCGTGGCCACGACGGTGGTCAGCACCCTGACTGCGGACCGGTGCCAGGGGAAGCGAACCCGAGACGGGTCGCTCATTCCATGCTCACCCGAAGAAGCGCTTCACTTCGTGAACGGTGTCCGGCCGCGCAGGATCATGTCCTATCACCCGAAGAAGCGCTTGACTTCGTCAACCGTGTCCGGCCGCGCAGGATCATGTCCTATCACCCGAAGAAGCGCTTGACTTCGTCAACCGTGTCCGGCCGCGCAAAGACCACGATGTGGTCGCGGCTCCGGAGCTGGCTGCGACCCCGGCCGATCTGTGCCTTGCCGTCTCGCACATAGGCGCCAACGAGCACGTCCTTGGGCAGACCCAGCTCTCTCACCACGGCCCCATCGGCTTTCGACCCCGCCTTGATCTCAACCTCGATGACCTCGAAGTCACCCGACAGGTAGGTGGCCACTTGGGCCACCTCGCCCCGCACATAGCGGAGCACTCCGTTAGCGCTGGCCGTGCGGGGCGACAACGCCACGTCGATGCCCACATCCCGCAGCAGCGTGCGCAGCGCCAAGTTGTGCAACACGGCGATGGTCGCGCTCGCTCCCATCGACTCGGCATACAGACAGGCCAGGATGTTGGCGTCGTCTTTGCCGGTGAGAGCGATCACCGCGTCGAATTTGCCGACATCCTCGGATTCCAGCAACTCGGCGTCGGTGATATCGCCGTGGATCACCAGCACTGCATCCAGTTCCTCACTCAGCGTCTGGGCCCGCTCCAGATTCCGCTCGATGAGCACTACCTCGGCATGGCGCTCACTCAGTCGCCGGGCCAATATCTCGGCCGTCCGGCCCCCGCCGAGCAGCATCACCCGGCGATGGGTGCCCGGCGCCAGACCCAAGAGCGGCAACAGCGTTGATCGGGCTCGCCGCTTACATACCACCCGCAGAAGATCGCCGGGCTCAAGTGTGGTATCGGCCCGGGGAATCTGGGTCTTGCCCCCACGGGTGAGCACGGCCACAAGGAAGTCCCAGTCGGGCTCATACTCTTCGGCGATATCGACCAATCGCCGATTAGCCCAGGGTGCGTCGGCGGTGAGCTTCGCCCCGACCACCACAACCTCCCCATCGGCCATCACCGTGACGTCGGTGGCCCCCGGATATGACAGGAGGTCCATGATCTCGTGGGCGGTCTCCTCGTCGGGGTCGATGATGGTGTCGGCCTGCATTGCCTCCCGCAGCTCTCGGGCGTCCTTCTCCCGCAGGTTGCGGGCCTGGATGCGGGCGATAGTGCGTTCCACGC
>JAPPKI010000248.1 GCA_028820035.1 bacterium
GTACTCCTCGGCGGCAGAGTTCGAGAAGTCAATGGAGCGCTTCGGGCGCGAGCCCGACAAGAAGTAACTCGCTGGCGAGCTATCCCAGCTCCACAAGTCGGACGTCGAGTTTCTCCAACAGCGCCTCGTCGCGGGTGGCGCCGGGATTGGCGGTGGTGAGAAGTCGATCGCCGAGGAAGATGCTGCTGGCCCCGGCGTGGAGGCACAGGGCCTGGAGCTCGTCGGTCATCTCGTTGCGACCAGCTGACAGCCGAACCACTGATTCCGGCATCATCAGCCGTGCCGCCGCGATCGTTCTGACCAGTTCGAGGGGATCGAGTTTCTCGGTGCCGAACAGCGGGGTGCCCGGGACTTGAACCAGCAAGTTGATGGGGACGCTCTCCGGATGCGGATCGAGTTGAGCTAGTTGCGCCAGCAGGCCGGCTCGGTCTCGCCTTGACTCCCCCATGCCGACGATTCCGCCAGTACACAGCTTCACTCCGGAATCGCGGACATGGGCCAGCGTGGTCAGGCGGTCTTGGTAGACGCGGGTGGTGATGATCTCGCCGTAGAACTCGGGCGATGTATCGAGGTTGTGGTTGTAGTAGTCGAGGCCAGCTTCGGCCAGCGTGTTGGCCTGCTCGGCGGTGAGCATGCCCAGAGTCGCACAGGTCTCCAAACCGAGTGCACCCACCTCGCGAACCGCGTGGCTGACCTCCTCAACCTGCTGGTCGTTCGGCTCCCGCCACGCCGCGCCCATGCAGAAGCGGGTTGCGCCCGCCCCTCGGGCTTTCTCTGCGGCCGCGACAATGTCGCTGATGGGTATGAGCCGCTCGGGCTTGAGGCCGGTGTTCCACTTGGCCGACTGCGGGCAGTAAGCACAATCCTCAGGACACGCCCCCGTCTTGATGGACAACAGCATGGCGGCCTCCACCTCATGGGGATCATGGTTGGCCCGGTGGACCTCGTGGGCATCGGCCAAAAGATCGTGAAACGGGCGGGCGATCAGCGCTTCAGCCTCATCAACGCTCCAGTTGTGTCTGGGTCGGAGAAGAAACTCAACCGTGGTCATTCGCGCACTCCTGATGATTGGGGGAATTCACCGTTCTTGCGGATCTGTGGATCAGATGCCGATCTTGAATAGTCGGCGGGCGTTGGTCTCGGCGAATTTGCGGGCAACGTCTTCGGCCATAGGAGCGGTGGTGTGTTTGAGGGACTCCATGCTGTTGGGGAACAGGGTGGACTCGTGGGGATAGTCAGACTCCCAGGTGATGTTGTCCTCGCCGATCGCGTCGAGGGCGGCTATGGCGGTGTCGTCGCGCAGCATGCACACCGTCATGTGCTCGGCGAAGGTCTCTCGTGGAGGGCGTTGGGCGACGAGTTGTACCCGGAAATTGTCGAACACGTCACTGGACTGCTCAAGCAGGTAAGGCGCCCAGCCAGCCCCGCCTTCTGAGAAGGCCACTTTGATGGAGCGGTGGCGGTCCAAGATGCCGGAGAACAGCCAGTCGGAGCAGGCAATCATGGAGTTGGCCCCCACATAGGGCAGCACGGTGCACCCGGGGGCATCGTCAGACGATTTGATGAGCTTGGACGACGAGCCGATGTGCAGGCACACCACAAGGCCGGTCTCGGCCACTGCATCCCAGAGCGATTCCCAGTGGTCGGTGTACACCGATGGCAGCCCCATTGTGGTGGGATTCTCAGAGAAGGCCACCGCCCGAGCCCCCATGGCCGCAGTGCGCCGCACCTCGGCGGCGGCGGCAGCCGGATCCCACAGCGGCACCACGATGAGGGGGATGAGCCGATCGGGGTCGGTGGCGCACCACTCCTCCAGCACGAAATCGTTGTAGGCCCGAACACACAGGGCGGCTAGCTCGAAGTCCTCGCTGACCACGAACCGGTGGCCGGCAAAGCGGCTGAAGTCGGGGAAGTTGACCTGGGCCCAGATGCCGTCGAGGTCCATGTCTTCGAGACGGGCCTTCGGGTCGTAACAGCCGGGGCGCATCTCGCTGAACCGGGCCACACCCAGCGGGTCGTCGTCGTATCCCGGCAGCGTGCGAGTGTTGCCCCGCACCGTTTGGATCACCTGATCCTCGTACAACCACGCCTCGGTACCGTTCTCCAACTCCACGACCCGGGGGCCGCGATCGCGGTAGGCGGCGGGCAAACGGCTCTGCCACAAATGCGGCGGCTCGATGATGTGATCGTCAACCGATATGGGCTTGATGTCGGCTGGGAGCATGGACGCCCCAGGATAGTGTTCGGGTGTGATTCGCCGGATGTGGGCTCTATTGCTGGCGCTGGTCCTTGTGGTGGCTGGCTGCGGCAACGACGCAGAGGAGCCGGAAGTGCCCGCCGATGAAATCGCCGCCGAAGAAACTGTGGACCTGGACGAAATTCCAACGGTGGTCGTCCCAACACCAACGCCAACCCCGACCGCAATCCCCGAACCCACCCCCATCCCCTTCCCGGAACTACTGGTGTGGCCCAGATTCGAGCCTGAAGTGTGGCCGAGCACCCCTGATGAGGCGGCGTCGGGCTTCGCCCAGCAAGTGGCCCGCGGAGACAGGGCCGCCGTGCCTCGACCGGCCGTCCAATCCGAAATGACCGCCACCGCCGAGCTGCCCAGGATTGCCGAGGACGGCTCGCCATTCGGGTTGGCCACCACCATCCATATGCAGCAGGTTCAACTCGACGACGGCTCCCTGGCATGGGTGGTGATCAGCGCTCAATCTGACGACATCGTGGTGGAGTTCCCGGCCGACGGCGAGCTGCTGGCAGGCGGCACGTTGGTGCGAGGCGAAGGCAACGGTTTCGAGGGCACGATCGTGTTCCAAATCGAGGACCAAGACGGCCTCCTAGGCCTGGCCTTGGCCGATGGCGGGTCGCTCGGCGTGAACCATCCCTTTGAAACCCAACTGCCCTTCGACCAGCGCACCGCCTCCGGCGACTGGGCAACCTTGACCGGCTTCACCACCTCAGCCGTCGACGGCAGCATCTCCGCCCTCACCATGCTCCCCATGAGGCTGGTGGACGGGTCCTAAGCCTCCGGTCAACCCCAGAGGGATGTTCGCCACTTACGGGTCGCTTGAAAATCGCCTGCGTATAACCTCTGTCTGGTTGATGCCCTGAGAGCCGCCGAGGTTCTGTCACATTTGAAATCGCCGTCTGTCACATTTCATATCCTGACCTGGGCCTTCCCGGGCGCCCCCCCGGCGCCCCCCACAATCGAGGCCGGTTGCCGGCAGGCCTGTACCGTGCCGGCAGCGGCGGCTGCCGCCGGCCTGAGAGCCGGCCTGTAGAGCGGCGAATTCCCGCTGGCTGAGGCATTGGCGGTGCCCCGTCTTGCCGGAGTTTCGAGCTGACTGGAATAAACCGTGCCCGCTCGGGTGGCAACTGGCTGTCATTATTTGTTTGGCCCGAACGGCAGTCCCGGCCATCGAGCTCTGTCCGAGCTAATCCGCTGGGCGTGCCTTTTCATTGCGGATGTTCGGGCAACCATCCCAGCGAGAAGCGAAGAGGAGAAGATGATGCTTGATTCACGGGAGGCCGTTAGCCGGCACTTGGAGACGGTCAACAGGGTTTGCGAGGAGGGGAGTCAGGGCGATTTCTTTCTTGAAATAGCCACGATCCACAGCCGTTTGAAGCAACTGGCCGGAGAATCACCTGAGGACGAAGCGTTGAGGGCGCTGGTCATCGCATGCGCCTACTGCGCCGGGCCAGTGGACCCCAATGACCCGGCCGCGATGGGACCCTTCGGCCCGATGTGGGAAAGCCCCGAAGCCGAAAGATTGCGGGTGTATCCGATTCCGCTGTCCCAGGTCGACGAGGCCACCTTGGACATCTGGGCCGAAGGCGCCGCCGAAGAATCACTGCACCCGCTGGTGCGCTCCCGGCTGGCGGACCTGCTCTGGGTGCGCCGCCACGACGGCCAGCGAAGATGGTTCCGAACCGCGATAGACGCCTACATAGAGCTCGCCAGCACCCAAGTTGTGGCCACCGAGCGCGAATCGGGGCTGGCCCGGGCAGTCGAAATCTGCAAGGAATCGAACCACCCCCACTTGATATCGGCCCCGCTGGACGCGCTGAAGGAGCTTGCGGAGCGATCACTCAATGCCTCCCCCGGCAAATTCGGCGTCGTGGCTAGGGCGCTGGACGTGCTGGTATCCAATGACTACCCCTGTTCGGACTTGATCGACGACGCGGTCCAGAGATACGGCGATGACCCGAATCAGAAGTCGGACCTGCTCGGAATAGGCGAGCGGGCCGCCCCCGACGAAGACGAGCGGATGCGCCTGCGACGCGAACGAATAGGCGTGTTTGAAGAAGCCGCAGATGGCTCCTCGGGACTGATGCGGGTGTCCTACCTGGAGGATGCCCGGACACTCGCCCACCAAGTCGGCCTCTCAGAGGAGGTGGGACGGCTAACGGCCATGATCGAGTACACCGACATCGAATCGGAAATGGAGACGTTCACACAGGAAATCGAGATCGACGCCGACGGCCTCCGGGCATGGGCCGACGAGATGGTCGGCGACGACAGCCTGCCGGGCGCTCTGGGCCGATTCGGCGCCATGATTCCCATCGACGACCCCGACGACACCAGGGCCGCCCTCGACGAGATGGCAAGCGACTCTGTCTTGCAGTCGCTGGTGACCACCGTGCATTACGGGCCGGAGAACAGCCTGATGCGGATTCCGCCGGGGGACCCGCTGCACAGCGACATCCGGCTCGGACAGCACAACGCCCTCGTGATCCAGGTGTTCGCCGGCACAACGGGGAAGATGGTCTTGGACAGTGTGCGCGAGAAATACGACCCTCAGCCACAGGATCTGGCCGACTGGTTCGCATGCGAAGCGGCACCGCCGGGCATCGCTCGCCGTATCGCAAAGTCCTACGAGCGCTGGGCGGCCGGCGACTACATCAGCGCCGTGTCGGTCATCATCCTCACTTTGGAGCTGATCGTGCGGCGCGTCTGCCGCCAAGCCGGCATCCCCGTCACCCTGACTGGGTACTCGGGGCCTGCCGCCCCCGGGGTGCGGACACTGGGCTACCTGCTAGGCGACCTCGAACCCCTTTTAGGCCCCACCGCCACGCGCTACCTACAGGCGTCACTTACAGACCAATGGTCGTTAAACCTGCGCAACGCGCTCGCCCACGTGCTCGTCGAGGAGCTTGACGAGACTCAGTATCTTGTCCTGTTCCACCTGACCTGCCTACTCAGGCACATCTCTGGAGTCCTATCCGAAGACGCTTAAACGCCGCTGACTGCACGCCTGCTACGGCTCCACGATCGGATGGCTCGACAAGCCGAGAAAGCCGCCTACCTCCAGGCGAATCTTGGACGGGCGGAAGCGGCGGTTTGAGCGTCCGGTCGCCCCCGGAAATTGCGGGGAAGTCGGCACCGGCGGTCTGTAGTGTTCGGGCTCGGCTTGTAACGGCGAAGACCGGTTCGTGGAGGAATCATGGGCGCAGACGATCACAGCGAACCCCCAGAATACGGAACAGGAGGCCCAGCGCGCCCGGACGGGGCCGGGCCGGGGACAGGCTTCGACGAGGACAAGTTCGAGGTGCTCTTCGAGTGCCTTGGCGGGATCGGAGATGCGGGGGCCAACGCGAGGGGGTTCTTGGAGACGGCACGGCAGCTGCTGAGCCTTGATGCTCCCCCTCTGCCGAAGCAGGGCGAGCTGGTCGCCTATTGCGTCCGTGAGGCCGAAGACTCGATCTTGAAATCGGCAGGGAGCTCGCCCGAAGATGGGAGATGGAAGAAGCTGTCTCGGAAGGTCGTATCCGCCTTCAGGAAATATGAGAGGGCGCTGCGCTTCTCCGGGGACGGCTCGGGCGCTGCGCTGACCGCGCCCCGGGCCGAGCTCCGGGCCGAGGTCGACGCTCTCGACGAGTTCCACAAAGGGGCTTCGAAGCGGGCTGAGAGACAGGCAGCGGCCGCCCAAGCGAAGCTCTCCGGCTCCATAGCCGTGCGGGCGGGCGTCGAGCCGGTCAGAGAATTCGTAAGGGTGCTGGAGGAGGCGGCCAGCAGGTTGCACAGCACGTGCTCGGTGGAAGATGCCGAACGGCTGCTGTCGGACTGCGTCGACGCCACGCTAGGACTCCTGTGCACCACGGCCGACAAGAGCGGCGAGCTGGCGGAGCTCGCGGGCCGAACCTCTCCTGGGGACGCCGAGATGGAGGCCGCGCAGAGACTGATCCTCAACGACAGCGACCTCGAGGAGTTCCTGGGCTCGATCGCCGACCCGGCGTGGCTGGACCTGCTCCACCGGGACGGGCGATTGCAACCCCCGGGCGGCCCGGGCGGTCAAGGCGGGTGGTGGGCGGCGCGGACCGCGGCGATCCGCCTCTCCGAGTCGCACCGCGAGGAGGTGACAGAATGGCTTGAGGGCGCCGTCGGCGAGGACCGGCGCGACCCGGCGCGGGGCGCGGCGGTCGCGGACGTGCTGTTGAGCATGGCCGAACCGGAATTCGACGTGGCGCTGCGCATCGCCGAGCGCCACCCCCGCGACCCGAGCATCCTCAGGCGCTTCGCACGGGCCCTCGGCGGCGTGGACCCATCGGACCCGATCATCGAGCGGTGCGCCGACATCTTCTTGAACGCACTCCTCCCCGAAGGCCCGACGGAAGGGCAGCCCGCCGATCCGGGCTGGAGCCGCATGCCGGGAGACCTGATCGCTTTGCTGCGGATGCTCGCCGACGGGGCCAACGAGCAGAACGCCAGCGGGCGCATCCGCCTCCTGTTGCTCAAGATGGCAAAGATGCCCGCCCAGCACGGGACTCTTCGCGTGTACCCCCTGGGCAGAGACCACCGGCTCCCCATCTCCACCCTCGCCGAGTTCGACCCCCACGACCACCACGACGAGCCGATCCGCACCGCCGGGGGCTTCTTCGTGGACGTGGTCGCGAAGGCGATAGGCTGGCTTCCCGCAGCGGAACTGCTGGAAATCGCGGAACAGGCGCCGGACGAGCTGGCTGGACGGCTCCGCACATGGATACTTGCCGCCTCCCCCGACGCCCACCCCGAAGCGATGGCCACCGAGATCGAGCAGGCCGTTGCGTCGCGGTCCCCCAACTGCGACGACGTCGCCCTTCTCGACCGCATAGGCCAAGAACTCGGCCCCGACGCGCTCATCGAGCGCTGGCGGGCCGTGCTGGGCGAACCGCCGACCGTGGCCGAGGCGAGCCGGGCACTGGCATCAAACGGGCTGCTGCCCGGCTGGCGGTACCCGTACCTGTGGTCCGGGCTGCTTCCCGAACCGGCCGCCGCGGCGTGGGCCGAAGCACCAGCGACACAGATCCTGGCGGCCCAGATAGGCGAGCCCGAGACCAGGATCTACTACTTGGGGCTAGCAGACGACACCGACAGCGACGTCCGGGCCGGGTGGGTGCAGTCCCCGCTCAGCGCAGACCACCTCCGCAGCCTCAGCCCCGAAGACGCCGCCGACGAGATAACCGCATGGCGCCCGCAGCCCCACGACTGGGGCCACGACTACCAAATGCTCGCCCGAACCCTCGAACAGGTCACAGGCGACAACCCAGCCGCCTGGCTAGCCGAACCGCTGCAAATGG
>JAPPKI010000375.1 GCA_028820035.1 bacterium
TGGTGCTGCGGGACACCGAGAGCACTGTTCCCCGCACCGACCCCATCTCCGACACCGCGGTGCTGCCCGAGCTAGTGGACAGCCAGCCCACGCTTCACGTCGGCCTGTTCGCCTTGCTCGGCGTGTGCTTTGTGGTGGCGTTCGTACTCAACCGCACCACCTTCGGATTCGAGGTGGGCACCGTTGGGCTAAACCCCCATGCTTCTCATTACGCGGGGATCAACGTGAACCGGGTGATCGTGGCCTCCATGGCCGTGTCTGGCGCATTCGCCGGATTGGCGGCAGCCTCGGAAATCTCGGGCACCAACGGCTTCTTCCAACCGGGCACCTTCTTCTTGATGGGCTTCGACGGCATCGCCATCGCCTTGTTGGCCCGAACCAACCCGGTGGCCATCATCGCCGCCGCCGTGCTCTGGGGGTCGATGTTGTCGGGAGCGCCGCTCATGCAGCAAGAAGCCGATGTGTCGATCGACGTGGTGCGGATCATCCAGGCGCTGGTGCTGTTGTTCGTGGCCGCCGACGCCATCGTCCGCTATCTGTTCCGGGTGCGAGAACTCGACCAGAGCCCGTTCAAGGCCGCATCCATCGAGGGGGCGGTGTGAATATGGTTGACCACACCGCGAGCACAGTTTGGATATCGGTACAACCCCGGAGAAGCCTGTGACCACCGTGGAGCACGCTGCGGGCGCGACCGGAGCCTCAGAGCGGGTTGGTCTGGATCGCCAGGCGGTGACCGGGCTGGTGTTCGGGCTATTGGGGGTTGCCCTGATCGCCGGAGTGGCCCCGGCCGTCAGCGGCACCAGCCGGCGTTTCGACTTCGAACCGCCGCCCGAACCGGCAGGAATCGGGTTCCACCCCCCAACGTGGGTGATCGCCATTGGCGTGCTGTTCCTGTTCACCGCGGTGCTGGGATTCGCTCCCCCCGAGGCCCGACGGTGGGCCGGACCGGCCCGACTGCTGAGTGCGGTGGCCCTCATTCCGCTGGTGCTGGTGCTCAGCTTGGCCCTGTCCGACAACCCCAGCACCAACATCGTCAATTTGTTCAACCAATCGCTGGTGCTGGCCACCCCGCTGGCACTGGGGGCAACCACCGGTTTGTGGTGCGAGCGCTCGGGCATCATCAACATCGGTATCGAGGGCACCATGCTGGCCGGTGCCGGCATAGGCTATATGACCTACGCCACTGTTGGCGATGCCCAATCCACCGGGTGGCTGTGGTTCTCCATCCTCATTTCCGTGCTGGCCGGTGGGCTGGTGGCCACCCTCCTCGCCGTGCTGTCCATCCGCTTCGGGGTGAACCAGATCGTTGGCGGAGTGGTGATCAACCTGTTCGCCTTGGGGCTGACCGGCTTTTTGCGCTCGGAGGTGATCGTCAAAACCGGCATCACCACCGGGGTGAAGACCTCCGAGTTCGGCCTGCCGCTGCTGTCGAAAATCCCGGTCATCGGCGACCAGCTGTTCCGGGGCCAGCCCATCTACTGGCTGATGTATGTGGTGGTGATCGGCACCTGGGTGGTCATGTACCGCACCCCGTGGGGACTGCGGGTGCGATCCTGCGGCGAGAACCCCCACGCGGCCGAGACGCTGGGTGTGAACGTGGTGAGGATCCGCTACCAGTCGGTGGTCTTGGGCGGGCTCATCGCCGGTCTGGCCGGCGCTTGGTTCTCCATGGAGTCGCAGGCCCGGTTTGAGGACAACATGACCAACGCCGCCGGGTTCATCGCTCTGGCCGCCCTGATCTTCGGGAAGTGGACACCGTGGGGGGCGTTCGGCGGAGCGCTGCTGTTCGGGTTCTCCCGGGCGCTGGGCACCCGTCTCCAGTTGCTCGGGGTGGAGGTGAGCGGGTTTGAGATTCCCAGCGAGTTCCTCCAGGCCCTGCCGTTCGTGGTCACCTTGGTGGTGGTGGCCGGGGCGGTGGGCCGGTCGATACCCCCGGCGGCCGCGGGCCAGCCATTCCAGCGAAGCAAGTAGCGGAAGCAGAAGAGAGCACCGATGGGCACCGAGCAGGCAATCTCATGGGACGAGCTGTGGGCTGCTGCCCATGAGGCGTCGACGGGGGCCTACGCCCCGTATTCGAAGCTGTCGGTGGGCGCGGCTGCGCTGACCAACGACGGGCGGATTGTCACCGGGTGCAACGTGGAGAACGCCTCCTACGGGCTCACCTTGTGCGCCGAATGCGGATTGGTGGGCGATCTGCACCGCACCGGGGGCGGTCGGCTGGTGGCGGTGGCGGTGACCGACGGCGACGGCAACCCGCTCACCCCGTGTGGACGCTGCCGTCAACTGCTCTATGAGGCGGGCGGGGCCGCCTGCCAGGTGAACGAGACCCAAACCGTGGGCGAGCTGCTGCCCGGCGCCTTCGGCCCCGACGACCTGCCGTGAACGCTGTGGCGTGATTCCCCGAGGCGAGGACAAACCGTGAACGCTGTCGATCTCATCGTCGCCAAGCGAGACGGCGGCGAGCTGAGCGATCAGCAGATCAACTGGTTCATCGACGGGATCACCTCGGGCGCCATCCCCGCAGAACAGGTCGCCGCGCTTCTCATGGCCATCGTGTGGCGGGGCATGACCGGCCGAGAGCTGGCCACCTGGACCGCGGCAATGATCGACAGCGGCCAGCGGTTGGACTTGTCGAGCCTGGCGCGGCCCACCGTCGACAAGCACTCCACCGGTGGCGTGGGCGACAAGGTGTCGCTGGTGCTTTGCCCGCTGGTGGCGGCCTGCGGCGCGGCGGTGCCCCAGTTATCGGGGCGGGGCCTGGGCCATACCGGGGGCACCCTCGACAAGATGGAGGCCATCAGCGGATGGCAGGCCGCCCTCAGCCACGATCAATTCCTGGGCCAACTCCAGGACGTGGGCGCGGTGATCGCCGCGGCCACCGCCGACCTGGCCCCCGCCGATCGAGTGTTGTACGCCCTGCGGGACGTGACCGGGACGGTGGCGTCTATCCCGCTGATCGCCAGCTCGATCATGTCCAAGAAGATCGCCGAGGGCACCGCTGGGCTGGTGCTGGACGTGAAGTTCGGCTCCGGGGCGTTTCTGCCCGATCCGGTTATGGGCGAGGAGCTGGCCCGCACCATGGTTGGGCTGGGCCACGCTCACGGGGTGGACACCGTGGCGCTGCTCACTGATATGGACCAGCCGTTGGGCCGGGCCGCGGGCAACGCCCTCGAGGTGGCCGAATCGGTCGAGACACTGGCCGGTGGGGGGCCCGCCGACCTGGTGGAGGTGACCCTGGCATTGGCCCAAGAGATGGTGGCTCTCGCCGGCCTGGACGCCGACCCCGCCGAGGTGCTGGCCTCGGGCCGGGCCATGGACGTGTGGCAGGACATGGTGGCCGCCCAGGGCGGCGATCCCACCGCTGCGCTGCCCACCGCCCCGGTGGTGGACCACTGGACCGCACCCGCCGACGGGGTGATCAACCGCATCGACGCGCTGGCCGTGGGAGTGGCCGCCTGGCGGCTGGGCGCAGGCCGGGCCCGCAAAGAGGACGATGTGTCGGCAGTGGCCGGGGTGCTGCTCCACCGGGTCCACGGCGACCGGGTGGCGGCGGGCGAGGTGATCGCCGAGCTCCACACCGACGATCCCTCCCTTTTGCCCACGGCCCACGAGGCCTTGAGCTCGGCCTTGACCATCGCCGACAGCGCTCCTCAGCCTCGCCGCCTGATTGCCGCCCGGATTCCCTACCATTAGGGCAGTGATTCATCCGACAACCGAAGAAGTCAGAGCCGCTCCCAAGGTTCTGTTGCACGACCACCTGGACGGAGGCCTCCGTCCCCGGACCGTGGTGGAGTTGGCGGCGGAGACCGGCTACGACAATTTGCCCACCACCGACGCCGACGAATTGGCCCGCTGGATGGTCCGGGGGGCCAGCCGGCTCGACCTCACCTTGTACTTGGAGACCTTCGCCCACACCGTGGGGGTCATGCAGACCCGCGACGCCCTGGAGCGGGTGGCGGCCGAGTGTGCTGAAGATCTAGACGACGACGGGGTGGTCTACGCCGAGGTGAGATTCGCCCCCGAGCTGCACACCGAGGAAGGGCTGAGGCTGGACGAGGTGGTGGAGGCGGTGGTGGCCGGCTTCGAAGCGGGCAGCGCCAACCGCAACATCCGCATCGGCACGCTGGTCACCGCCATGCGCACCGCGGCCCGCTCGCTGGAGATCGCCCAGTTGGCCATCCGCCACCGCGACCGAGGCGTGGTCGGGTTCGACATCGCCGGGGCCGAGGCCGGCAACCCGCCCACCCGCCACCTGGACGCCTTCCATCTGATACAGCGGGAGAACTTCCACTTCACCATCCACGCCGGAGAGGCCTACGGCCCGCCGTCGATCTGGGAGGCCGTGCAGTACTGCGGCACCGAGAGGCTGGGCCACGGGGTCCGCATAGTGGACGACATCGACTTCGGCCCCGACGGCACCCCCCGCTTGGGCCGATTGGCCGCCTTCGTGCGAGACCGGCGCATCCCCCTGGAGCTGTGCCCCACGTCCAACGTCCACACCGGAGCGGCGCCGTCCATCGCCGCGCACCCCATCAAAGTCCTGAGCGATCTGCGATTCCGAGTGACGGTCAATACCGACAACCGCCTCATGAGCGCCACCTCCATGACCCGAGAGGTCATGCAGCTGGTGGACGAGTTCGGCTTTGGCTGGGCCGACATCCAGTGGCTGACCATCAACGCCATGAAGAGCGCCTTCATCCCCTTCGATGAGCGCCTGGAGATCATCAACAAGGTGGTCAAGCCGGCCTACGGATCCCTGGCACTGTGACCGCGGCTCCCATCGAAATCTTCGGATTGGCCTCGGGGAGAGGCTCCCCATGATCGAAACCGTCGGCCTCGATGCCGACGATACCCTGTGGCACAACGAGTCGATCTTCGCCGACTACGAGCAGCGGATGGCCGATCTGGTGGCCCGTTACCTGCCCGATGTGGACTTCCACGAGCGGCTCATCGAACTAGAGCGGCACAACGTGGCCATCTTCGGCTACGGGATCAAGGGGTTCGTGCTGTCGATGATCGAGACCGCCATCGAGGCCACCGAAGGACAGATCACCGCGGAGGAGATCCACACCATTGTGGGCTGGGCCAAGGAAATGCACGCCCACCCAGTGGAGCTGCTCGACGGGGTGGCCGACACCATCGAGGAGTTGGAGCACCGCTACCGCCTGGTGCTCATCACCAAGGGTGACCTGTGGAACCAGGAGACCAAGATCGCCGCCTCCGGGTTGGCCGACCACTTCGACGCAGTGGAGATCGTGGCCGAGAAGGACCAGTCCACCTACTCCCGCCTGTTCGACCGCCACGACATCGCCATCGACCGATTCGTGATGGTGGGGAACTCGGTGCGCTCCGACATCGAGCCCGTGGTCGCCCTCGGCGGCCGAGGCGTCCACATCCCCTACCACCTCACCTGGGATCTAGAGCACGCCACCATCTCTCCCCACGACAGCTGGGTGGAACTCTCCGACATCCGCCAACTCCCCCCCTGGCTGGCCGACCAGTAAAGGCCAAGGGCTCCGCTTCTTTCGATAAATTCGGATGATTCTTCTTTTGCGAATAGCTAACGGTGTGGCTACTATTCAAGGCGTCGCAACTGGGATCTATAAGCGTCCTAGGAAGCATGGCTTGTGACAAGGAGAGGAGACCATGGCTACAGCAGCCCTTTTGGAGCATCATCTCGCCATCCCGACGGAGGACGTAGCTGCACAGGCTGCGGAGGCTGTCGAGGAGTTGGAGCGTTTCTTGCGCCGACATCCCGACGTAGCAGCGGCGTCGGTATCGCTGACTGCGGACGACGACGATACGACGCTCGAGATCCCCGGCCACGCGCTGCGATTACTGGTGGACATGCTTGCCCAGATCGCGAACGGAAACGCCGTGACGGTTGCGCCCGTCCATGCGGAACTCACGACACAACAAGCGGCAGACCTGCTGAACGTGTCTCGCCCATACGTCGTCAAACTTCTGGACGAGGAGCAGATCCCGTTCCGCCGGGTCGGCAATCGGCGCCGCGTGCTGCTTGCCGACCTTCTCGAATACCAGCACCGCGACCTTGCGCATCGCCGCAAGGTTGCCGATCAGCTGACCGACGAAGCTCAACGGCTGGGGCTCTACGACTGACGAGGATGTGAGCCATGGCCTTCGGCGCGACCTACGACGCGTGCGTCCTGCACTCAGCCGCACTACGCGATTTCCTCGTCAGGCTCGCCGAGACCGGGCTGTTCCGCGCCAACTGGAGCGAAGACATACTCGACGAGATGGTCTCGTCGGTGCTCAAACACCGGCCTCACTTGGAGCCAGCGCAACTGGAGCGCACTCGCGAACTCATGTGCGAAGCCGTACCCGGATGCCTCACCTCGGGATACCGCGCCTTGATCGAGGGCCTTGAACTGCCCGACCCGGACGACCGCCACGTCCTCGCTGCGGCCATTCGAGCCGGCGCACAGGTCATCGTCACAGAGAACGTCGCCGACTTTCCCGCGCAGGCGCTCGACGAATATGACATGGAGGCTCAGACACCGGACGTCTTCGTTCTCCACTTGATCGACCTGTCTCCGACTGCGGTCGCCAGAGTCATTGAGGAACAGGCGGCAGCACTGACACAACCGCCTCTGTCGACATCCGAAGTCCTCGACCGACTAGCGAGATCGGGATTGCCCCGATCAGTCGCCGAGTTGCGTCGCCTCTAGCCGCTCAGTACGGCGCAACAACCGCCAACTTCCGTCCTGGCTGGCCGACCAGTAGCTTGACTACGAGATGTCTAGATTTTGGACAGAGTGTCTAGTTGATAGAATTTGATCGTGCGGATCACCCTGGAACTTGACGAGGCCGAACTCGCCCATACGCTTGAGGCGCTCGGCGGCGTTGCAGAGATTCTCGAGCGTCGCAGTGATCAGCTGGTGGCCGCAGTACTCATACGAGAAGTCATTGCCAAAATACGCCGAGCGATCAGGGAGGCAGAATGAGCAAGACCACTTCTCGCTGGGATCTCGACGAAATCGAGGTCTCCAGCAGTGCTCAGGGTGCCGCGCTCCGGGTTGTGGAGCGGGTAACCCAAGAAAGAAAAGATGTCAGCGAACAGTGGGAGACCGCGGTGCGCCTGGCTCATGCTAACGGCGCTTCCCTTCGAGACATCGCCGCGGTGGCAGGGGCTTCGCCGCAAACCATCTCGAACATCTGCAAATCCTGAGGAACGCTCTACAGGGCTCGGTCGTCGAGGCGGTCGGTGCTGGGGTCGAAGGTGGGGAGCTGGTGCTGCACGACGCCCTGGTGGGCGGCCAGCTCGTGGTACACCATGGCCTCCACCTCGTCCCATGTGGTGGCCCGGGGTGGGTCTAGGTCTCGGTTGTAGGGCTGGTCGAACACTATGACGGTTCGGCCCTCAGCCCTGAGCGCTTCCACATTGTGGGGGGCGTCTTCGATGTAGACGTGGGCGTCCACCGCCGACTTTCCGCCCACGAAGCACAGGTCGCGGTAGGGGATCTTGGCCTTGTCGAGCCACTCTGCCGTGTCGCCCGCCGCGATGGCGT
>JAPPKI010000046.1 GCA_028820035.1 bacterium
CGCCCATGTCGTCGTCGCCCATGTCGTCGTCGCCCATGTCGTCGTCGCCCATGTCGTCGTCGCCCATGTCTCCGACCGCTACGGCAACTGTGTCTACGTCACGCTGAAGCGGGTTGCCCATCCAGAAGACGATCCCAGCTTCACCGATCTCTACGTCTTCCATGGTGATGCTGAATGTGCCATCTCCATTGTCGGTAGCCGGAGTACCGGTCAGAGGGCACAACTGGACGAAGGTCGAAGCGTCGATTGCATCTAGATCTCCTGTGCTGCAAGCCGCCGCGCTCACAGTCGTCCCCTCCATGAAGCCTGAACCGGTCAGGGTTATTGAGTAGGTCCCGGCCGCTTCAACCGATGCCGGATCGGCGGTCGCGGTAGGCCCATCCTGTGCTGAGGCGGCGCTTGCTCCTACCCAGGCAACAAGCGCCAGCGCCATCGCAACGAATACCAACTTGGTCTTGGTCATGACATAGCTCCTTGGGCCGTGCCGACATAAGGCCAGCCCCTACTCCTATAGGTTACGAAACCTTAGCGCGGCACTGCGTTTGTGTCATCCATCTTACAGTTACATTTCTTCCCTGGTCAGAAACGACCGGTGCCCCGGACCCGAAGGCCCGGGGCACCGAGTGTTCAGTTCAGGAGGTGGTGTTACAGGGTGCGCAGCCGGCGGCTGAGACCGAACACCATCACACCGGCGAGGGCGATGCCCGCACCGATGATCACCAAGAGCGACGTTTCCACGCCAGTGTCAGCCAGCATGTCGTCATCCATCGCTTCGCCGATGTTTACTTGAACAAGAGCGGACTGGCCGTCTGGGACGAGCTCAAAGATGATGAAAGTGACGCCAGCATCGGTGATTTCCACACCTTCAACTGTGAAGGCGCCACTAGTAGCATCTTGCGAGCTACCGAATCCGCCACAGTGCTGCATCAAGGTTGCCTGGCCCCACTCCACGTCGGGATCGCCAGTGCCGCAGACGGCCAGGTTAGTGCCAGAGGCGGTGAAGCCCCCAGGAGTCAACGTGATGTCGTACGTCCCGGCTTCGGGTACCGCAGAAGGATCAGCGGTAAGCGTCTGGTCCTGAGCCGACGCAGAACCGGCGAACAAAAAGCCCACCAGTGCCAATGCCAGCCCAACGAAAATCAACTTGGTCTTGGTCATAGTTGTGTCTCCTTGGACCAAGCCAATGGTCGGCCGGCCCCTACTCGGATATTGAGCGAGACTCTAGCCTCTTGCGTCGTTCGTGTCACCTATTCGAACTTTTGCCTCCGGTGCAGGGGATTTGAGGGGCTGCCGATAGGGTGCGCGACGTGCAGTCCATCCGTAATTTCCGCTCATTAGGAGGCCAGACCACCGCTGAGGGAGGACGGGTTCGGTCGGGCTTGGTGTATCGATCAGCCCACCTGGCCGAAGCCTCGGACTCAGACATCGAGGCATTGGTGGAGTTGGGTATTCGCACGGTCTTTGATTTTCGAAACCAGGGCGACCTTGCCGTGGAGGGTCCCAACCGACTGCCTGATGGGGTGGAGCAGGTCTCCCTGCCCATGGCCGATTCTGCGAACCCGTCCGGGATTCGGGAGAACTTTGCATCCTTCAGCGCCGAAGAGCTGGAAGAGCGATTCGGCAACGGCAAGGCCTTCCAGTGGATGAAGGATGCTTCGGCCAGATCGGTGAGCGACCCAGTGCGGACAGGTCAATTCGGCCGATTTGTTCAAGGGCTACTAGCGCCCGGAGCGGTTCCGGTGCTGTTCAATTGCAGCGCCGGCAAAGACCGCACCGGCTGGGCGGCCAGCCTGCTGCTGTTGGCCGTGGGGGTTCCGGAGCAGCAGGTGGTGGACCACTACCTGGAGACCAACCAGCACGTGGTTCCCGGCCGCTATGGCGACTTGATGATGCCGCTTATGGCCGTACACGAGGACTACTTCGCCGAGCAGATGAGAGTGCTGGCCGATACCTGGGGCACCTTCGACCAGTACTGGACCGACGGCTTGGGCCTAGACGGAGGGCATCGACAGGCGTTGCGGGAGCTACTGCTGGACTAAGGGGGTTTTGAGCTCGCCGATGTTGTGGACGGGTGCGAGCGTGTCTTGGAGGTAGTCGGGGCCTTCAAGGGTGTCGACGAACCAGCCGGTGGGGCACATGGTGAGGATCTCCACCAGGCTGAATCCGGCCCCGGCCATCTGGGACTCGTAGGCCTTGGTTATATAGCGCTTGGTGCGGGCCACGTTGCCGGCGTTGTTCACGGCGCACCGGGCGACATAGGCCGCGCCATCCATGGTGGCGGCGAGATCGGAGAGCAGAATCGGGTGGCCGTGCTGGTGGGGGTCGCGTCCTTCAATCGAGGTCTTGGTGCGCTGGCCCAGGGTGGTGGTTGTCGTCATCTGGCCGCCGGTCTCGCCGAACACCCCGTTGTTCAGCAGCAAACAAGTGATGTTCTCGCCCCGGGCGGCGGCGTGCAGCACCTCTTGGAGACCTTCGTTCACCATGTCGCCATCGCCTTGGACGGTCATCACGAATCCGTCCGGCAGCATCCGCTTGATGCCGGTGGCCACCGACGGGGCCCGGCCGTGCAGGGCTTGCACCACCTCCACGTCGAGGTTGTGGGCGAAGGCGGTGTAGCAGCCGATGCCGAACACCGTGATCGTGGACCGGGCCAGTTCCAGTTCTTCGATGGCCTCCATGGCCGCCCGGATGGCGATGGGCTCACCGCAGCCCGGGCAGAGGTGGTGATTGGCTTGGGTGATGAGCGTGGGGGTGAAGTCGTCCACCAACGCGGCGGGCTCAGCGGGCGGCGTATCGGTGGAGATGAATATTTGGTCGTTGCTCATGGCTCGTGCTTCCTCTTGTCCCGATTCCCCCTCATGTCATCGCCTCCAAGATGCGTTCGGAGATATCGGGCACGTTGATGTCGGGTCCGATCCCGAAGCCGGAGTGGTCCCAACTGGGGCCCCCAATGAACTCCACCGGCACCGCCCCCAGCGTAGCCAGCCGCACGTCTTCGACCATCTGGCCCATGTTCTGCTCGTACACCGCCACATTGGCGGCACCGGCGACCGCGTCGTGCACTGCCTTTGAGGGGAACGGCCACAGCGTGATTGGGCGGACATAGCCCACCCGGTGACCGGCGTCTCGCAGTCGCAAGCAGGCGTAGCGTACGAACTTGCCCACCGATCCGTAGGCGGCCACCACCAACTCGGCGTCATCGCAGAAGCCGATGTCGACCAAAGGGTCGACTCCGGCGGACATCTCTTGGATGTGGGCCGCACACGCCGCGTAGTGGGCCCCCAAGTCGAATCCCTCCTCGCCCTCAACGCCGCCGCCCAACGGAGAGATGATCTTGGCCGACCCCGATCCTCCCGAAGACCCGTTGAGGGCCCAATCGGGCACTTCCGGGGCGGCGCCCTCGATGGAAGGCACTGAAACCGCCTGGTAGGTGTGGGCCAAGTAGTAGTCGCCCAGCACCATCACCGGAGTGCGCCACTGACTGGCCAACTCGAACGCCAGACGGGTCAGCTCCACCGCCTCGGGCACGTCCATGGGGGCCAGCACGATGTGGCGGTAATCGCCGTGGCCGCCGCCGCGGGTGGCCTGGAAGTAGTCGCCCTGCCCCCGGGCCATGTTGAACACCACCAGAGGAAGGCGGGCGTTGGTTATCTCCGACAGCGACTCCTGCATCAGCGACAGCCCTTGACCGGTAGACCCGGTGGCGGCCAGGTGACCGGTGGTGGCCGCCCCCCAGGCCATGCCCACCGCCTCCAACTCGCTCTCAGCGTTCATGCACACGCCGTCTACCTCGGGCAACAAGGCGGCCATGTACTCGAGCAGCTTGGTGAACGGGGTCATGGGGTATCCCGTGAAGAACCGGCAGCCAGCGGCCACCGCAGCACGGGCTATGGCCTCCGATCCCTCCAGCAGCGCCCGGTCGCTCACCGTTCGCTGCTCTCGCCAAGCGGCAACTCCTGGGGGGTGTCGTACTTGTACACCTGGAACACGAAGTCGGGGCAGATCTGGGCGCAAGCCTGACAGCCGGTGCAACCGGCCAGCAGGCGGGGGTAGCGGTAGCCCCGGGTGTTGACCTCGTGGTTGGTCATCTCCAGTACCCGGGGCGGGCAGGCGTCGATGCACAAGTCGCACCCCTTGCAGGCCTCGACGTCGATGACCACAGTGCCCCGAACAGTGATGGTGCTCACGCTGCCATCTCCCAGCCGGCAGCCAGCGCCCCCTCGTTGGCCTCGATGAGCTGGCTGCGGTAGGGAGGCACCGAACGGCGCATGCCTTCTGCGAGTCCGTCCAGGCTCACTAGCCCGGACTTCCGTCCGTACACCCCGGACATGACCATGGCGGCCAGCAGTGGGTTGCCCAGATCGGTGGCCACGTCGGTGGCGGGAACCTCCACCACTTGGTAGCGGTCTGCGTCCAGTTCGTCCTCGAATACCGACGTGTTGACCAGTACCAAACCGGTGTCGCGGATGCGCTCTCGCAGTGGGGTCCAGTACTGGTGGTGCATCAAGATGGCTGACCAGGTGGTCGACAGCACCGGGGGTGCCTCGATGGGCTGGTCGCTGATCACCACCGTGCTGTCGGTGTTGCCGCCCCGCATCATGCCGCCATAGCTGCCGAACACCAGCACCTCTTTGCCGTCGACGGTCGCCCCTTGGGCGATGACCTGGGCGGCCAGCTGCACCCCTTGGCCGCCGATCCCGGTGAGCATCAGCTCTCGCTCTCCGGAGCTCATCGACTCTGCATGACCGGCCGGTTCGACACCGCTCACCGGCCTTTCCAGTTTGGAGGGCGTTTCTCCACGAACGCCCGAGGTCCTTCTCTGAAGTCCTCAGTGCCGAACAGCGCTTGGCCAGCTCGGGTGGCGATCTTGAATGCCTCGGCCTCCGTGGTCTCCAGCCCGTCGAGCAGGGCCTGGCGAGCACCCCTGACCGCCAATGGCGGATTGGCGATGATGCGCTCGGCCAGCGCCCGGGCTTCGGCCAGTGCTTGGCCGGGTTCGCACACCACATTCACCAGACCCAGGGAATAGGCCCGGTGGACGTCGATGGTGTCACCGATCAGCGCCATTTCCATGGCGATGTTCACGGGGATTCGGCGCGGGAGCCGGCTAACGCCCCCCTCGGAGGCAATCAGCGATCGCTTGACCTCGGGAATGCCGAAGACGGCTTCGGTGGACGCCACCACCAGGTCACAGGCCAGCACCATCTCAAAGCCCCCGGCCACCGCGGGACGATCCACAGCGGCAATGACCGGCTTGGCGCGCTGTCGGCGAGAGAAGTGGCCGAAGCCGTGCTCCGGGTGCATGATTCCCGCGGTTCGCCCCTCGGAAATCGCCTTCAGGTCGGCACCGGCGCAGAACACCCGGCCGTTGCCGGCCAAGATGGCCACCCACACCTCATCGTCGGCGTCGAATTGGTCGAATGCCTCGCCTAGGGCCGCGGACAGCTCCGGGCTCATGGCATTGCGAGACTCGGGTCGGTTCATCGTGATGACCGCAACTCGGTCTTCGGCTTCGTAGATGGCCAGGCTCATCGCGCCTCTCCCTACTCCGGATCTCTGACCTTCAGCAGCTGCTTACCCTGGTTGGCCCCGGAGAACAACCGCAAGAACGTAGTCGGGATGTTGTCGAACCCCTCTTGTACGTCGGTCTGGAAGGCGATCTCCCCGGCGGCCACCCATTGCCCGAGATCTTCGACGGCCGCGGGCACCCGGTCCATGTGGTCGAACATGACAAAGCCTTGGATGGTGAGGCGCTTTTCGATGATCTGGAACATGTTGGAGGGTCCCGACCGGCGCATGCCCTGGTTGTAGGTGGAGATGGCGCCGCAACTGGCTATGCGTCCCCCTTGGGCCATGTGGTTCATGACCGTCTCCAGCATGTCACCGCCCACATTGTCGAAGTACACGTCCACGCCATCGGGGCAGAGCTCGGCCAGACGGTCACCCACATCCTCGTTCTTGTAGTCGATGGCCGCGTCCAGGCGGGCCTCCTCTAGGAGCCACCGGCACTTGTCTGCCCCGCCGGCGATGCCCACCGACCGGCAGCCCTTGATGCGGGCGATTTGGGCGGCCACCGACCCGGTGGCCCCGGCCGCCCCCGATGTCAACACGGTCTCGCCCGATTGGGTGCGGCCGATGTCGAGCAGGCCGATATAGGCGGTCAGCCCGGTTCCCCCCAGTGGACCCAGCATCACCGGGATGGGCGTGCCGGGAGGCACCACTCTGGTCTGCTCACCCACCACCTCGTAGTCCTGCCAGCTCATCATGCCGCTGACCAGGTCGCCCTCTTTCAGTGCTGGGGTGTTGGAGGCAACCACCTGAGAAACGCCAGGCGCCAGCATGGGCGTGCCCAACGGCACAGGTGGCATGTAGGTGATGAAGTCCTCCAACCACGTGCGCATGGCCGGCTCGAAGCTGAGATAGCACAGCCGGGCCAGTGCCTGACCGTCGCCCGGTTCGGGGATATCGGTTTCCCGGTACTCGAAGTTGTCCACGCCCACCGGCCCGTCGGGCCTAGTGGCGTAGATCCACTGGCGGTTCATTCCGCCAACCTACTCCGGCAGATGGACGCGGCCCCTCAGCGAGCCGGGCGGACTCGCATCATCATCGTGGCCATCAAGCGGTCGCCCTTGCCCAGATCCCTGATCTCGGCCACAACCCAGCCCGACGAAGGGTCGCCCATCCAGCGGCAGGTGCTGTACACCGGTCCGATCTTTCCCCCCAGCAGATAGCGGATGTCCATGTCGGCCACCGCGTGGGGCGTGCCGAATTGATGCTCGGCAAGGGTCTCGGCTCCCACTTCGCCTACCAGGGTGACCATGGCGCCTTGCATGATGCCCGCGGGGTTGAGCAGCTGTGGGGTGAGCTCCACCTCCACATGGCCGACGGAGGCGTCCACCACCTCGATGCCGGCCACTTCGGCCAGGGGCCGGTCAATGTCGGGAAGCCCCATAAGATCGGGCCGGGGAGGGTCGTGGATGGGCTTTGCCGGGTCGCCGGGACGCTGGTGATGTCGCCCGAAGCCAATCTGGGCGTAGCCCACCTCGGTGCCGTCGGGGGTGCTAAAGCGGCACTCGCAGGTCAGCGTGCTGGCCCCGGCCCTCAGCACCTCGGCGTAAACGTCGATCTGGTCAGTCAGGGGGAGGTCTGCGGTGCGGAGCTGAAAATCAGTGGTGAAGTGCCAGCACTCGGGATCTTCCTTCTCGCCGATCATGCCGCCGGTTATGTCGGCGATCAGCATCAGCACCGAGGGCCTCACCTGCCCTCCGTGGCACTGCTCCTCGAACACCCGCAGCTTGCCGTAGCCGGGCTGGGCGACAGGGTCGCAGTAGATCCCTAGTTGGGCCAGAAGGGTGAACTTTGGAGGTGCTTGTGCGGGGACGGTCATGGCCCCTTAGTTCTAGACGGTGGCACTCTCCAAAACCGTGTTCTTGAAGAAGTCGGGGCGGGCTTCGGAGAAGAAGCGGTGGGCGTTGCCGAAGGTGAAGGCTCGGAATTGGTCTTCGTTGAGCCAGCCGTGCTCTACCT
>JAPPKI010000467.1:0-7321 GCA_028820035.1 bacterium
CCGACGACATGGCCAGCTTCGGTGACGAGGCCCGGCCCATCGTGATGATGGACCCGCCCGAGCACACCGCCATGCGCCGACTGGTCAGCCGGCCCATGACCCCCCGCCAGGTGGCTCCAGTGGAGGACCAGGTTCGTGCCTTCGTCGCCGACAAGCTCGACGCGGTGGCTGATGTCGGCGACATCGACATCGTCCAAGCGCTGTTCAAGCCGCTGCCCAGCTATCTGGTCGCGCTCTACCTCGGCGTACCCCCCGAAGACCGGGTGCTGTTCGACCGCTGGACAGAGCGAATCGTGCAGGCCACGGCCGAATCAACCGCGGCCTACGGCCAGAACCAAAGCGCGTTTCTCGAGCTGTTCGAATACGCCACGGGGCTGATCGAGCGCCGCAAGACCGATCCCGGCGACGACCTGGTGTCCGGGCTGGTGGCAGAGGGCGAAGATGTGGCGTCGGCCATGTGGATCGTGGGGTTCATCTTCACCATGATCACCGGCGGCAACGACACCGTTACTGGGATGCTCAGCAGCTCCGCGGTGCTGCTCGACCGTTATCGGGACCAGCGCCAAGTGCTGATCGACGACCCGTCGGCGATTCCCAACGCGGTGGAGGAACTGCTGCGATTGACCTCTCCGGTGCAGAACCTGGCCCGGACTCTGACCCGCGATGTGACCCTGCACGGCGTCACCATTCCCGAGGGCAAGAAGGCGCTGCTGCTGTTCGCGTCGGCCAACCGGGACGAGCGGGAATTCGGGCCCACCGCCGGGGAGCTCGACGTGAAGCGCAAGATCGACAAGATCGTGTCCCTCGGCTACGGCGCCCATCACTGCCTTGGCGCGTCGGTGGCCCGGCTCCAATGCCGAGTCGCCCTCGAAGAGCTCTTGGGTCGCTTCCCGGATTACTCAGTCGATGAGGAAACCGCCCGCTTCGCCTCCGGCTGGTCGACCCGCCGCTACGAGTACCTGCCGTTCTCCGCTAACTGAGCTCGTCGAGGCGCTCGAGGAACTGAGAGGGGGCACCCACGTATTGGGCGATCTCGGCCGTTGTCAGCAATTCGCTCCACTGCCCGTCGTGGTGGCGAACAATGGAAGGCAACCCAGTAGCAGCAGCCAGCTGTTCAGCAGTGGCCTCGTTGCGGTGGACCAGGCCCAGCTCAACGTCGGAGACTTCGCAGGCCTGCTTCCAGCTCCGGGACCCCATCGGGTTCCACCCGTGGGTGATGTCGCACAGCGCGCACTTCCCCTGGCCCAAGACCTTCCCAATGGCGTATCGCAATTCGCCGCTGAGGCCTCCGTCGGCGTCGTATATCCCCACGAGAGACACGCTGAAGCGTATCGGCCAAAATCCCGTTTACTGGGGCTGGCAGGCCCACTGCGACCAGGGATCGAGGCCGGTGGCGTCTTCGAAGTACCGGACGAACTTTGCCGCTTGGAGATTGGTCGCCGGATCGGTCAGGTCAACTGGCTCACCGTTGTGGGAGAGGATCGACCATTCCGGGCGACTCCAGCCGGTGAGCCAGCCCTCGTTGATCTGCATGAGGCCCACTGATTCCACCCCCCACTCCTCCATGTAGCGGGTGCTGGGGTTGCCGTGAGACTCGCAGGCCATAACCGAGAGCACGTCGTCTACCTCGTCGGCCGGGAATATCTCTTCCACCAATGGACGCCACTGCTCGACGTCGAAGTGGTCGTGGCTGTCGATCCGGCTTCCGGCGGCAACCAGAACGAAAGCGGACAGGGCGAGAAAGGCAAACAGGCGTAGTGGGCGCATATTGGGGTTCTTGGGTGTCCAGATTGATTGGGGAGATTGAAATGACGGTCAATCTCGATTAATCCGCTGCCCGTATGCCCGCCTCGGCGGCACTGCCGCCGGGCCCCTTCACGGAGCGGCTGAGCAAGATAGCGGCGATAACCAAGGCAATGCCAAGCAATTCCCGAACACTGGGCACCTGGATGAGCACGGCCAAGCCCACCAGCACCGCGGTGGCAGGGAGCAGTGCCTGCAAGAGGGCGAAGCGGTGCTGGGTGATGCGCTTCATCACCAACTGATCGATCCAGTAGGGAATGACGTTGGACAACAGGCCGGTGACCAGGGCCAACAGCAGAACTACCGGCGAATCCAGCGCCGGCCCCAGCTCAGGGGCGCCGAATCCACTGATGGCCGCCGCACCGGCCAGCATCCCCAGGCCCAGCCCGTCCACCGCGGCCGGACCGCGGGCCACTCTATGGCCAAGCACGATGTAGCCGGCCCAGAACAACCCGGCCAAAAGGGCGAACCCCACCCCCCGCATGGTGCCCTCGACCTCCACGCCGGCCAGCACCACCACGCCTCCCGCGGCCAGCAGCAGCGCAGCCCCCGAGCGTAGGGTTCGAGTGAAGGCAGCAGCCACGAGGATCGGCCCGGAGAATTCGATGGCCACCGCGTTGCCCAGAGGAAGCTCGTCGATGGACAGATAGATCGACAGGTTCATGGCGGCCAGCGTCATTCCGAAGGCCGACGCCCACGCCAGGTCGCTGGGGTTCCACCGGCGCTGCCAGGAGCGCCGCAGCACGATGATCATCACCGCCGCCCCCAGCACCCGCACCAATGCCACGCCCGCCGGAGCCATCTCGTCGAATAGGTGAACGGCCACTGCCGCGCCCAGATACTGCGACACCGCCCCCACCACGAACAGCGGTTCGGGGGCGACCGACTCCGAGTGGGGCAAGCGGACCACCACTGTGTTCTATCCCCTTTGCCCGCGAGGCGCGAACCAAGTCGGCCTTATCCGCGTTTCTCGCTCGGGATTCATAAAGTGCGGGGATGGATGAGGGAGAGATGCGGCAGCGGGTGGAGGAGGCTCGCTCCGCGGTGCTCAGCACTGTCACCGCAGAGGGCCGGCCCCACGCAGTGCCGTGCTGCTTCGTGCTGACCGGAGACGTGGTGTATTCGGCGGTGGACGCCAAGCCCAAGTCGACCCTGGCCTTGCGCCGCCTGGACAACCTGGCCGCCAACCCGGCGGCGTGCCTGCTGGTGGACCGCTACGACGACGACTGGTCAAGGCTGTGGTGGATTAGAGTGGACGGCACCGCCCGAGTGCTAGTCGACGGCGACGAGCGCGACCACGCTCTCGACTTACTGGCTGCCAAGTATCACCAGTACCAGGAAACCCGCCCGCCCGGTCCAGTCATCGCCATCGACATCTCCGACTGGCGTTCCTGGGCCTATTGAGGTGCTTCCGCCGCGGCGTTGCGGCCAGCTACTCGGCCGAAGGCCAGGGCGTCGCCGATATGGAAGCCCCCGTCCTTGCACCGGCTGTAGGTGGAGCTGACGGTGCCGGCGGCGTAGAGGCGGCCGATGGTCTCGCCGAAGGGGTCGAGCACTTGGGCCTTCTCGTTGCGGCGAGGGCCGCCGTTGGTCCAGCCCAACAGGGGAGCGGACGTGAACCCGTAGTAGGGGGGCGTGGCCAGCGGGGCGAGGGTGGCCGGGGGGCGGCCCAACGGGTCGTGCCCGGCGGCACAGGCGTCGTTCCACGAGCCCACCGCAGCCTCCAGTCCGTCGGGGTCAATCCCCAAGACCTCGGCCAGCTCGGCGGGGGTGTCGGCCTGTTGGATCCACCCCTTCTCGATCTCGGCGGAATTGTCGGCGCTCCACTCGTAGCCCTCCATGAGCAGGTTCCACCCCACCGGCAGGATCTCCCGGGGCGGCGAGATGGGCCCGGCCTGTGGGGTGGCCTCGTCGAAGATCACGTGCAGCGGCCGGCGCTGGAACAGCTCGTAGTCGCCGTCGATCAGGGCGTGACCGTGGCCTTGGGGCGGAATCTCGTTGTGGGATCGTCGCCCGTCGTTGCCCACGCAGATGAATCCCATGGAGAAGATGAACATGACATACATCCCGGCTTCGAACCCCTCGGCAGCAAAACCGAGAGCGGCCATCATGTTGTCCATGTGCCACAGGTCGGCGCCCACTTTCTGGGCCATCTTGATGCCGTCGCCGGTTCCCGCCGGCGAGCCCCACACCGGGGAGCCGGGAAGCTGCAAATAGTCGCGCACCATTTCCGGGTTGTTCTCGAAGCCGCCGGTGGCCAGCACCACGCCCCGACGGGCACCCACTCGCAGCGGCTGGCTGCCTGAGGTAGCCGCCACGCCGACCACAGCGCCGTCGTCGTCGGTCACCAGCTCATTGGCCGGGCTGTCCAGCAGCACCTCGACCCCTCGGTCCCGCACCGCCGCCGAGAGGGCCTTCCACAGCAGTTGTTGGCCCATCTCCCCGTTGACCCCCAGGTAGCCGCCGTAGAACTCTGCGCCAGGTAGTTCGGGGTATTCGGGCTTGTAGTCGGCGTGGACGCCAGGGGTCACCCCCAGGCTCTCTAACCATCCGGTGTTCTTGTAGGTCTCGTCAGCCCAAACCTCGATGATCTCTTCGGGCAGTGTGTAGGGGCCGCACAGCGAGCGCAGGTATGTGGCCATCCCGTCGGGATCGAGGCTGTTGTACCAGATGCCCCCCGAGATGCGGGTGTTGCCTCCCTCGCGGCCCTCGGGCATCTTCTCCAGCAAGATGACCGACGCTCCCGCATCGGCCGCGGCGATGGCCGCGGCGCACCCTGCCGCCCCCATTCCTAGAACTACAACGTCAGCTTCTCGGTCCCACTGTTCACTCATGGGCGGGAATGTAGTGGGTCAATTGGTTATGCGGGCGCCTCGACCCGGTACAGCTCCTCGGCGTTGCCCCAGAGGACCTGGTGTTGGGCTTCGGGGGACAGGTGGCCGATGCTGGAGGCGATCTTCTCCTCCACGTTGTCGTAGAGGCAGGTGGGGTGAGGGAAGTCGGTTTCGAACAGCACGTTGTCCAGCGGGATCCGGTCGCCCAACATGTCCTGGGGCGCGGACTCTTCGAACCAGAAGGTGGTGTATACCTGCCCGGTGAAGTACTCGCTGGGCAGCCTGTCGAACTCGGGCCGATCATTCATACCGCCGCCTTCGACGAACTGGTTGTCGACCGCCTCGAGCATGAAGGGCAGCCATCCGATGCCCGACTCCACCGACACCACCTTCAGCTTGGGGAAGCGGGGGAGCACACCCGACAGCAGCAGGTCGCAAACCTGGATGCCGTTCTTGGTGAACAGATCCACCGATTGCAGGGCGTAGGCCTCGGCGAAGCCCCGCCGCTCTACCCGGGTGTGGTCCCAATTGAACTCGCCGCTGCCGATGTGGAACGACACAACCATGTCGCAGTCGCACACCGCCGACCAGAACGGATCCCAGTGGGCCTCGCCCAAATAGGGCAGGCCGAACACCTGGGGCTCGCCGGTGAAGTTCACCGATCGGTAGCCCTTGGCCGCGCACCGCTGTACTTCGGCCACCGCGTTGTCCACGTCCCAGAACGGGGTGGCCATCGATGGGATGAGGCGCCGGGAATCGGCGCTGCACCACTCAGAAAGGAAGTCGTTGTAAGCCCGGACGCACTCGTATTTCAGCTCGGCGTCCTCGATGGACAAAAACTTCTGGGCGCCGAACCCGCCCACATTGGGATACAGCACCTCGGCCCACACGCCCCGCTGGTCCATGAGCTCCAAACGGGCTTCAGCGATATGGGCCGCGGGATGCACATCGTCGTAGCCAGCTGGTGAGTCGGGCATGGGCTTCGGCCACCCCGCGGGGGCCGTCGGGCCCACCGCGCCGATGCGCTCATCGCCCAACAGCCAGATTTGACGGCCATCTATCACCTCCACCCGGGGAACTCGGTCGCGGTGGCGGGCGGACACCCGGCTGGTCCAGGTGTCGGCCGGTTCGGTGATGTGGGTATCGACATCGATGATCGAATAGGCCATGCACCAGTCTCGCGCCGTTCATGGTCCTAATGCATTGGCGGCGGACTTCGGATCAGTCAAGGATTAAGGGCATGAGCAGTGCTGTCAGCCCGGTAGGCGATGAACCCGGCGAGCGCAGCGACTTCATCCGCAGCCTGATCCGCCAGGACATCGCCGACGGCGTCTATGGCGGCCGGGTGCAGACCCGATTCCCGCCCGAGCCCAACGGCTATCTCCACATCGGCCACGCCAAGTCGATCTGCTTGAACTTTGACTTGGCCGCCGAGTTCGGCGGCACCTGCAATCTCCGGTTCGACGACACCAACCCCGAGACGGAGCGGGCCGATTTCGTGGCCGCCATCGAGGAGGACATCGCCTGGTTGGGCTACCAGTCCGACCGGGACACCCTGTACGCCTCCGACTACTTCGAGCATCTCTACCAGTGGGCCGAAGAACTTATTGTGACGGGGTTGGCCTACGTGGACGACCAAGACGCCGAGACCATTTCCGAGAACCGGGGGAGCTTCACCGAGGCGGGCACCGACAGCCCGTGGCGCAACCGCAGCGCCGAGGAGAACCTTGACCTGTTCCGGCGGATGGCAGCCGGCGAATTCGCCGACGGCGAGCGGGTGCTGCGGGCCCGCATCGACATGACCCACGAGAACATGCTGATGCGCGACCCGGTGCTGTACCGCATTCGCCATCACACCCACCACCGCACTGGCGACCGGTGGTGTGTCTATCCCACCTACGACTGGGCCCACGGCCAGAGCGACGCGGTGGAAGGGGTGACCAACTCCATTTGCACCCTGGAATTCGACGCCCACCGCCCGCTGTACGACTGGTTCTTGGACCATCTCAACCTGCCCGGCGACCGCCCCCGCCAAACCGAGTTCGCCCGCTTGAACGTCACCCACGCGGTGCTGTCCAAGCGCCGGCTGTTGCAGTTGGTGGGTGATGGCCATGTTGACGGCTGGGACGACCCTCGCATGCCCACTTTGCGGGGACTGCGCCGCCGGGGGTTCCCTCCTCAGGCCATACGGGAGTTCTGCCGCCACATCGGAGTAGCCCGAGTAGACGGCACCGTGGAGGTGGAGCTGTTGGAGTCGTTCGTCCGCCGGGAGTTGAATGAGACCTCGCTGCGCCGGATGGCGGTGCTCAATCCGCTGCGCCTGGTGATCGAGAACTACCCCGAGGGCCAAGTGGAGATGCGAGAGGCGGGCAACAACCCCGAGGATCCTTCGGCCGGCACCCGGCAGGTGCCGTTCTCCAGGGAGCTCTACATCGAGCGGGACGATTTCATGCTCGATCCGCCCCCCAAATTCTTTCGGCTGTCACCGGGCCGGGAGGTGCGACTGCGGTCGGGCTACTTCGTGACCTGCACGGGGGTGGACACCGACGCCGACGGCAACGTCACCGAGGTCCGCTGCACCTACGACCCCGAGACCGGTTCAGGCCAGGCTCCCGACGGCCGCAAGGTGAAGGCCACCCTCCACGGGGTTTCGGCCGCCCATGCCCTCGGCGGCCGAGCGGTGG
>JAPPKI010000467.1:7331-7497 GCA_028820035.1 bacterium
CCCCATGGATTCGCTCGACCCCGACTCCGCCCAGCCCATCGAGGGCGCCCGCTTCGAACCGGCCATGGACGACATCGCCCCCGGCCAAGTGGTCCAGTTCGAGCGCCTCGGCTACTTCGCCCGCGACCCCGAAACCCCCGACCTGTTCCACCGCACCGTCGGCCTC
>JAPPKI010000449.1 GCA_028820035.1 bacterium
GTCAACAGCACAGTGATGGTGTAGCAGTCGTACATGGAGGCCATGTCCACCGCGTTGCGTGACACCCCGGCCATGGCGAATGCCCGGTCGGCGGCCAGGCGGATGGGGGTGTCGACGATGTCGGGGGCATAGGTGATGCTCTTATGGGTGAGGTGCTCGCCGTAGCCGCTCACGTACACCGGTCGGTGCGGACTCCGGGCAGCTCGCTCGGCGGTGGTCACCAGCACCGCGGAGCCGCCGTAGCACGGCATGACGATCTCCAGCAGCTTCAGTGGGTCGGCCACGTAGCGGGAGCTCATCACGTCGTCGATGGTGATGGGCTTGCCGTAGAACACGGCCATGGGATTTGCCTGAGCGTTGTAGCGGGAGTCCACCGCCACCTTGGCCAGCGTCTCCTCGCTCACTCCGTAGGCGGCCATATACCGGCTGGCGGCCATGGCGAAGCTGGGGGTGGCTGCCACCAAACCGGCAGGAATCTCGAACTGCCCCTGGGGGGAGCCCCAGACCTCGCCGCCCATATACGCACCCATCTTCATCTTCATCGGGCCACCGTTGGCCCCCGGCTGAGGCGGGGCGGGCACTGAGGGGGTGAACACCAGCACCGTCTCGCAAATCCCCACCTCGATGGCGGCCGCGGCGCGCCACACCATGCCCGCCGGAGTGGCTCCGCCCAGGTCGACCACTTCATTGAAGTTGCTGCGGACGCCCAGGAACTCGGCCAGCGCCGACGGCGCGAACAGCGGCGACTCCCGCAAGCCGTTGATCACCAGACCGTCCACCTCGCCCTTGTCCACCTCGGCATCGGCCAGCACCTCGGCCGCTAGCCGGGCACACGCCTCCATGGTGAACATGGGCTCGTCCCACACCCGTTTCGGCGCCCACTCCGTGAGCCCCACAATCGCCGCCGCTCGCTTTCCCATTTGGCTCACACTAGGCGGGTGGGCGGCGGGCATCACCGTTGGCACTGCCTGGTCAGTTACACAAGGGCTCGAAACGGAATCCGCGGCTGGTCAGTTCTTGGAGAGCCATATCCAGGGCGAGAACGGTTTGAGTGCGGGTGCCGCCGCCATCGTGAAGCAGAAGAATCGCCCCATTTCGGGCGTGATCCAAGAGGCCTTGGGCTATTTCCGCGGCCGGGGGTTGGAGCCAGTCTTCGGGGCTGTAGTCCCAAGTCTGGACTACCAATCCGTGTTCTGCGGCCCATTCCCGGGTGAAGGCATCCAGCGATCCATAAGGAGGCCTCAAACAGTTTGTGGCCCGGGAACCGAGGACGGCTTGAGTCCTACCCACCGTGTCGTCGAACTCCGCACGGGGGAGGCCAGCCAAATTCTCGTGGTTCCATGTGTGATTGGCGAGAGTGTGTCCCTCTTCGACAATGCGTTGAGTCGTGCGCGGAAGGGTCTCAACCAGCGAGCCGACTACGAAAAATGTGGCGCGGGCGTTGTGCTTGGCAAGCACGTCAAGGACCTGGGGGGTGTAGATGGGATGGGGACCGTCGTCGAATGTGAAGTACACAACCGGGGCAGTGCTGGGTGGCAGGATGAGATCGGGCGATTCACTCTCTGAAGGTGAAATCGTCGGGTACACGTCTGGGTAACTTTCCGACCCCACCGGCAGGGCCTCGATACCCAGCTTGTAATCGGCGACGCCGGCATGAGCAGAGACCACTGTTATCTGCCATGGGCCGGTGGCCGGCAGCAGAGCTTGCACAAATTGGGACCGCTCGGTAGCCGAGGCCACGACATGATCTCCCAGCCGCACATCCAGCCACATCCCTAGAGGAGCGTCGAGGTTTGCCTGAAACCACTGTCCAGCAGAGATGTGGGCGGAGTATGTCTGGCGCTGACGGAAGTCGATTGATCCGGCCACGATGGCACCTATAGCACCGGGATCGAAGCGAATGGTGACTTCCGGCAGGTCGGGGCCGGGAACCGGAAGGGCCTCTAGGGGCTGCGAGTCGATCACCGACACAACGGGTTCTGGCCCGGAATGATCGATCTCCAACTTCTGGCGCCGGGAGATCACCGTGAAGGGCTCATCGGGCTCCCGGTCGTAGAGCGTCACCTCCACCAATCCATCTAGGACTTCAATGCTCTCCATCACGATGCGATCACCCACAAAGGCTGGCCCTTGAGCTTCCCCACCCAGTCCGTTGTCGATCACCGGCACCACCAGATGGAAGGTGCCCGATCCCGCGGTGACCATGGTGATGTGTGCAACCACGTCGTCGTAGCCGTCTCCGTTCAGATCTCCCTGGCCCACCCGGTTTTGAAGGGTGTAGCGGTCTTCTGACGCCCCTCCATAGGAAACGACCGCTTGCCCGTCCTCGAGTTGGATGATCTCCCCGTCGAACTCGAACATGAGATTCTCGAGGTCTTCCCATTCCACGCCCCTCCGCTCTACGACCTCTGGAGTGGACTCAGGTACAGGAATCGTCGCGGTCGGCGATGCTTCGGGCATGGGGAGCGCCGGTGTTGGGGGAGGCGGAGCTGAAGGTGATGGGGAGTCAGTCGGAGTGGGGGTGGGAGCAGCGGTCGGGCCATCTGTGGCTGGTGGCGTGCCGCTGTCTTGGCTGCATCCGGCGAGAATTAGTGCCAAGACAAGTGCCGATGCCCAGAACCAATACCGGCGCGGGCAAGCGGCACAAGCGTCAGCCATTCACCAATGCTACGGCTGCCCTTGCCGAATTACTGGTCAGTCAACCTCAGCAGTAGAGGGGATCTTGCGCTCCAGGAGGGCGTCGTAGCGGACTTGGAGTTGGCTGGTGTAGCTGGGCTTGGTGGGGATGAGGAAATCGCCGGCACGGATCCCCGCCATGACCGGGCCGACCACATCGGCTGGCGAGATGCCGGACGCGGTCATCTTCGACAGCGACTTCACCACGAAGGCGTTGTCCTCTGTGTCGTCGGTGCCGTAGCGGTCGCTTCGCACCCGGGCGGTGTGGGCAATTGCAGTATCGATGGCGCTGGGGGTGAGCACCGAGGCCTTGACCTTGGACCCCACTGCGGCCAGGTCCAGAGAGAGGCACTCGGTGAGCGAGAAGGCAGCGCACTTGGATACCACGTAAGGGCTGGAGAATCCGCCGGCCACGAACGCGGCCACCGACGCGGTGTTCACGATGTGGCCCTCGGTATCCTGGGCGATCATCCGGGGCACGAAGGCAGCAACTCCGTTGATGATGCCGTACACGTTGACCCCGAATACCCAGTCCCAGTCGGCCTGAGTGCGTTCCCACATGAGCCCGGCCTGGAACACGCCGGCATTGTTGAAAAGCAGGTCTATCTGCCCGAAGGCGTCCCAGGCTGCATCAGCCAGAGCTTCGACCGATGACCGGTCAGCAACATCTACTTCGACTGCCATCGCATTGTCTCCGATGGCGTCGGCGGTGGCTGTGGCACCCGCGAGGTCGATGTCTGCGGCTACTACCTTGGCACCCCCGGCGCTGAAGCCAGCCGCCAATGCCGCTCCGATCCCGCTGGCCGCCCCGGTTATCACCGCCACCTTGCTGTCAAAGTCCTGCATAGTCCCATGCTGGCACGGCTAAGCCGCAGATGTCGGAGCGGAGATGCCTACTACTGAGTGCTGGTTCCCGCTTCTGGCCAGATCTCGGGGTCGTGAACGCCGTCACCTTCCCGCCCGCAGAAGTGCTCACGATCGTCGGCCACAAAGGCATAGATCCGGCATGCAGCCAGGGACACCCACTGATTGGTTAGGTCGAAGAACTCTCCCCGAGCACTCATGATTGCCATTGCAAACCAGCTGTCGTCAGGAAGCACGATGACTCCGGCGTCGATCATCTGCCGATACTCCGCCGGACAGCAGTTCGGTCGAAGCCAACCCGCCTTGTGCAGCGACGCTTCAGCCACTTCCGGAGGCAGCCGATCCAGCAGGACGCCGTCAATGTCCCTCGGAGAGTTCAGCGAATGCGAAGTGTCGAGAAGCCACTGCTGAAGGGCAGCGTTCTCATCTGGGCCCAGAAGCTCGCCCTTGTAGAGACGAGCGAAGAAGAGGGCCAGGTCGGCCATTGTGGTGCGGTTACCCAGGGGATTCTCGGGTCGGAAACTTTCAGCTACCCGATTGGGATCTTCGAAACGCCACGCCTCCAGCCGGGTGTCGTCAAGCCTGGCCACATTCCAGGTCCAGGCGTTCACCGCGTCCACTCCCCCTGCCAGATCTATCAGCCTTCCGCCGGCAAGGTTGTCGGACAGGATCAAGGCCGAATAGGCGAAGGGCCTCACCGCCTCCACGCCGGCCGCCTCAAGGGCGGCTGCCGCCCACAGCGGTTTGACGGCGCTGGCCGAGATCCGGGACTCCAGGTCTTCGTATCCGTGGACTGTCTCATCGGGAAGCACCACCGCTATGGAGATCCGCGCGTCCGGGTTCCACTCTGTGGAGATCTCGGCCAAGAACTCGAACTCCTCAGCCAGCACAAAGTGGAACTCCTCAGCCAGGGAAGCCAAGAACTCCTCGGCAGAGCGATCGGGAGTAGGAGTTGGCTCAGGTGTCGCTTCGGGACCCGCTGTCGCCGGCACACCGGTAGTCGAGCTGGGAGTCGGGGACGGCGTATGAGATGGCTGCGTGGGCACGGCAGTGGGCACCTGGGTAGGCACTGTGGTGGGCGTGGCTTCGAGCTCTACCGGGCTCACTTCCAGCGCAGTTTCCACGCCGCCGCCACAGCCCGCAACCCCGGCGAGCAGCGCAACAATCAACAAGGCCGCAGCCAGCCGCACCATTGGCTCCGGCGCCTTCAGCCGCACTCGATGTCTCCAGAAGGCACAGACAGGTCGATGAGGTAGGCATCCACTACATCGTCCACACATTGGTGAAGGCCATAGCTAGTGTGGCCCGTGCCGTTGTAGGTCAATAGCACCCCGGTCTCCAGCGACTCGGCTGCCGATACCGCCCATTCATAGGGAGTGGCGTTGTCGCCCCGGTTGCCGATGACCAGCACTGATGCCGCATCTGGGGCCCGGATCGGCTTATTTGGACGCGTATCGGTGTCAGGCCAGTACACGCACATACGGGCCTCGGCCGCCGCGGCTCGGCCAAATTCGCCTGCCTCCTCGACCATTCGCTCGATAAGCCGATCCAGGTCGTCCTCGCTCATCCGACCTCCGTCGGTGCAGCTGATGCCAAAAAAAGAGCCGAGATCTGCGGCCCCCAAATAGCTCTGGGCCAAGTCGTGCATCTGCTGGCCGTCGCCTTCCCAAGCCCGGGCGAAAGCCTCAAAGAAGATCGACCAGTACTCGGCAGGCAAGTAGGAGATGGTCACCAGAGCAAGCTGGACCTCCCCCGGTCCCACCAACACATTACCCAGGGCGTCGAGCAGTGGGTCGGCCTCGACACTGGCCAACAACTGGAGGTAGGCCGACCTGGGATTGCCGACAATCGGGCACGCCGCATCTTGTAGGCAACTGTCGAACACCTCATCGATAACTCGGGCGAAGCCCCTGATCTGCTCCACCAGAACGTCCTCGTGGGTCAACGACACGTCCAGCACCCCATCGATCACCACTGCCCGGGCATTGGTTCCGTACCGATCGGCGTAAAACTGACCCAGCACCGTGCCATAGCTGTAACCGAGGAAGCTGATCTGCTCCTCGCCCAAGGCCTGGCGGATCAAGTCCATGTCGTGCACCGTCTGCACCGTGCTGATGAGATCGGCTCGACCGTTCAAGCCAGCCAAACAGGCTTCGGCGGTTTGCCGAGCCACCTCCGAGATCACTGCCTCGTTCTCGGGGGTGTCTGATAGCGCGCCGATCACCTGAAGATCCTTGGCCTCGTCATCACAGTCGGGGTACAAGCTGGCCGATACTCCTCGAGGGTTCCACCCCACCAGATCGAAACGGGCCAGTAGTCGACCGGAAAGCCCGGCACCGCCGGACAAGAATCCCTCGAAGCCCCCACCGGGACCGCCGGGATTCACCAGCAGTGCACCGATACGGTTATCCGGGTCGGTTGCCGGCAGCATCCCGAGTTCCAGCGTGATGGTTCCCGCGCCCGAATCGTAGTGGTCGGCAGGAACTTCCAGCTCAGCGCAGAGATAGACATGCCCGCAGTCCTGGAAGGCAAGGGCCTCAGGTGCCGGTCGAATAGCAGGAGGCGCAGGCTCTTCAGCGGGCGTCTCGGGCACGACCGCAGCGGGGGTTGTCTCTTGGGTAGGCGCAGGCACCGCAGCCTCCGGCACCTTCTCCGTTGCAGATGCAGAGATCTCCGTGGGCTCGGCATTCGATACCGAAGGCGCATCGGTGCCGTCTGAGCAGCCTGTTGAGATAAGAGCCGCAACCAACAGCAGCGTCGCCACGCGATGAAGCACACTGCAAACTAACCGCTTTGGCACAGAATCCGTGGGCACCCCTGGCTCGCTCAGCGATAGTCGCCCACCCAGGTCATGTTGGTGCTCTCGCCGGCTTCGAGCAGGGGGCCGTCATAGTTGGGGGAGGTCATGACCGAGGCGTCGCGGCGGTAGTTGATGAAATGGACGCCGTCGTCGCCGCTGTAGAGCTTGTAGCGGCGGTCGGCGGCCACCCAAAGGGTGTCGCCCTCGCTGACGACTCGACGCCCCACTCGGATCTCGCCTCGCAGCACATGGATCAGCTCGTCTTGGGAGTGGCTGTGAGCTGACGACTCGAAGTACTGAGAGCGGTCGGTGGCCAACAGCCACAGCCGATTGGTGGGTGCTGAGGCGTCAGAAAAGAACCGCGTGCGCTGGGTTTCGTCCACCGTGGCCCATATCCCATCGGGGCCGACTATCCGAACACTTCGGCCCTCAGTGTCGGCCGGACCCCTCAGCCCTTTCGTCGGTGGAGCGGGGTCGGTCGGCCCCACGTGGACGATGGTGGTATCAGACTCCGCAATCGCGGTGGCAGCCACCCCCGCTTCCACCACCATCGCCCCATCGGCGGAACAGGCCCGCCCGTCAACGACCAGGCTGCCGGAGCGCACATACACCGCCTCGTCACCGTGCTCGGTCCCCCACCGCATTTCGGTGCCCGCGGCCAGTTCCGCGGCTACGAGCCACAGCGTCGCCCCGTCGGGGCTCACGAGCTGAGCCGAACAGCCGCCGGTAAGCGCGACCGTGGGCCCGGGATAGCCGGCCGCTGCCTCAGCCTCGGCCGCGTGAATAACTTCAACTGCGCTCACTGCACCTCATCATCGCGCTTGGCGCGTCGGCGGCGACGGGTGCGACGGGTTGATGCCAGCTCCACGGCCTCGTCCATAGCCGTTTGCATGGCTTCTCGCAGGCGGACGGTGAATTCGCTGCGCTGGTGGGACGACAACCGACCGTTCTCGGTATCGGGAGGCAGGAGTGGTTCACCGATCACGATGGACACCGGCACCCTCCGTAGGAATTTGGCCTTGGGGGGCATGGCCTCCTCCGTGCCAGCAATGCCCACCGGGAGGATCGGCACTCCGGTTCGAGCAGCCAGAAAAGCAGCGCCCCCGAAAATCTCCCCCACCTCCCGACCCGAATGGCGAGTGCCCTCAGGGA
>JAPPKI010000333.1 GCA_028820035.1 bacterium
GCGTGTAGGCCTTGCTGCCGAGCTGCTGGGGAGCATCCACCTTCTTGCCAGCCCGCTCGCCGATCCACTGGGCCCAGTCTTCCCACCACGTGTGCTGGTGTTGTTCGGCGCCTTCCAGCCACTGCTCGGGTGTCTCGGCGATCTGGCCGTTGGTCCAGTGGCGGGCCTTGGGGCTGGGCGGGTTGACGATGCCGGCGATGTGGCCCGACGTGCTGAGCACGAAACGGTTCTGGCCGCCCAGCAGGTTGGCGGTGCGATAGGCCGCGGTCCACGGCACGATATGGTCGTCAATGGCCGACAGCACGTAGCTGTCCTGCTTCACATCAGCGGGGTACAGCTCGGTGCCGTCCACCTCGAAGGCGTCGTTGGCGAACTGGTTCTCCAGATAACACCGGCGCAGGTAGCTGCTGTGCATACGAGCCGGCATCCGGGTGCTGTCGTTGTTCCAGGCCAGCAGGTCGAAAGCCGGGGGATCCTCGCCCAGCAGCCAGTTGTTCACCACGTACTGGAAGATCAGGTCGTTGGCCCGGATGGCGTCGAAGGTGCGGGCCATCTCGCTCGCCTCGAGGTAGCCCTGATCGGCCATCTTGCGCTCGAGCCCGGCCACGGTGGGCTCGTCGGTAAACGCGCCCAGCACGCCGGGGTCGGAGAAGTCGGTGAGGGTGTTCAGGAATGTTGCGGTATGGATCGGCTGGTCGCCGGTGGCCGCTCCGTGGGCCATGGCGATGGCGCTGAGCGTGCCCCCCAGGCACACGTTGACGGTGTTCACCTTCTCCTGGCCGGTGATCTCGCGTACCACCCGCAGGGCGTCGAGGGGTCCTTGGCGGAGGTAGTCCTCAAAGCTGATGTCGCGCATCGACCCGTCGGGGTTGCGATAGCTGATGGTGAAGCAGGTGTGGCCCTGCTGAACCGCCCACTCGATCAAGCTCTTCTGCGGGGCTAAGTCCATGATGTAGTACTTGTTGATCCACGGCGGGCAGAACAGCATCGGGAGCTCGTAGGTCTTCTCGGTCTGAGGCTCGTACTGCATCACTTCGATCAGGTCGCTGCGGTACACCACCTTGCCGGGGGTCAAGGCCATGTTCAGCCCCGGCTCGAATCCCGAGTCGTCCACCTTGGAGGGCCACCCGTCGTTGTGGCGAAGGTCGTGGAGTATGTTGGCCGCTCCTTTCACCACGCTGGCCCCGCCGGTGGCGGCCGCTTTGGCCAAGGCGTCGGGGTTGGTGAGCAGCATGTTGGTGGGAGCGAGGGTGTCGAAGGCGAAGGAGGCGGCGAACTTGGCCTTGCGGTGCTCGGCCTCGTCGAGGTTGGCGGCGTCGATGAGGTCATCGGCCAGGTTCCTGGTCAGCAGATACGTCTGCTGGAGGCCGAAGAAATAGGGGTTGTCCTGCCAAGCCTTGGAGGTCCAGCGATGGTCCTTGGGCTGGGGCTGGATGGGTGAGGGGGCCTCGGGGTCGGCGGTCTTGGCCGCTTTGGCCATCGTGGCCGCTCCCACCTTCATGGCTCCGGCGGCCGCCTTCAGCAGCGCCGTGCCCACTCCCACCGGATTGGATGCCGCCTTCATGCCCGCATTGACCAGGGTTCGGGCGAAGTAGACCGGGTCGAGCGTGTCGAGAATCTGGTCCCCCACCCAGCTGGGGTCCAAAACGTCGGATTCGCCCGCGGTGGCTCCGATAGGCCCTGCTTCGACGTCTTCGCTCACGGCTGGGAACTATATCAAGCAAGCTTGGCGGAGCCCTTACCCTGGAGCAATAGAGTTGCGGCATGGCTTCACGACGTGACGGGATGACGGTTCCGCTTTTCGGCCCCCTCGACCAGCAGGCGGCGCAGATGGCGGAGCTGGTCGAGCTGGGCTACACCGATGTCTGGTCGTCGGAGTCCAACTCCCACGATGCCTTCACTCCGCTGGTGCTGGCCTCCCAATGGGCACCGAGCCTGCGGCTGGGCACCGCCATCGTCCCGGCCTACACCCGGGGACCGGCACTGGTGGCTCAGTCGGCGGCCACGCTGGCCACGCTGGCCCCGGGGCGATTCCTCCTCGGGCTGGGCAGCTCCTCGGATGTGATCGTGGAGCGGTGGAACTCCATCCCCTTCGAGGCCCCCTACCAGAGAGTGCGGGATCTGGTGCGGTTCCTCAAGCCCGCTCTGGCCGGTGAAAAGGTGAGCGGCGACTATGAGACCTTCTCGGTGCAGGGGTTTCGGCTGGGATTGGTTCCTCCTGAGCCGCCTCCCATCTTGGTGGCGGCGCTGCGATCCCAGATGCTGACACTGGCCGGCAAAGAGGCCGACGGGACCATCATCAACTGGCTGTCGGCCGATGACACCGCTCGGGTGAGCGAGATCGTCAACGCCCAGGGGCCCGACAAGGAGATCGTGGCCCGCATCTTCGTGTGTCCCAACCCCGACCGCGAAACAGTGATCGCCCAGGGGCGGCGGGCGGTGGCCGGCTATCTCAATGTGCCGGTCTATCGGGCTTTCCACCAGTGGCTGGGCCGGGGCGACCTGTTGGCCGAGCACTGGGAGCGGTGGGCGGCCGGCGACCGGGCCGGATCGCTGGAGGCCATCCCCGAGCAGGTGGTGGACGACCTCATCGTCAACGGCACCCCCGAGGAGTGCCGCAAGCACATCGACCGCTATTTCGACAATGGCGCCACTACCTCGTCGCTCATGGTGATGCCCCTAGGCGGGATCGACCCCTGGGAGGCGGTCAAGTCGCTAGCGCCGCAGCCTGCTGGAGGTGGGTGACATAGTCGGGCAGTTGATACCCAGCGGCTGCCCCGCTGGTTGAGGGCATCACGTAAACTGGCACACCGGCCAACTCTTGGGTTTGCCTTCCGGCCTTTGCCTTCCGGTCCACCGCGGCCCGCCAGCCGGCGAGGCCCACAAAGCACACCGCAGCGGGCTTGAGCCAGCCCACCAGCCACTCCAGCCTGTCGAGACCCCGGCGGTACTCATAGGCGGTGAGCGCGTCGGCCCGGGGCGTGGCCCGCTTCACCAGATCGGTCATGCCCACTCCGTGGTCGGTGAGCGCCCGTCGGGGATCCCGGTCGGCGCTCACCAGCCCGGCGGCCAGCGCCGCAGGCCAGAACCGGTTGCCGGGCCGGGCAAACCCCGCGCCGGCATCGGCGGCGTACACGCTGGGGTTCAGGCCGCAGATCAGCAGCCGCATCTCCGGCCCCACGGTGTCGGGCAGCGTGCGGGCTCTGCGGCCCTTGACGATCAGGGTCGCCACCTTGGGGGGCCGGTCCAATCGCTCCATGGCATCGAGGGTGAATCCGGCCCCATCCATCAGGGGTGCAATCCAGTCTTGGGGCCACCGGGAGAAGCGTCGGCCCGGGAAGTCGTCGTCGCTGAACGGTTCGAAATCGGCATCCCCCTCGAAGATGTGAAGCTCCACTGGAGCCCCTGGGGCCAGCGCCCGGTGCAGGTCGGCCAGGGCCAACGGCACATGGCGCCGGTCGAGGTGTACATAGCTGCGAGACGCCCACGCCCCGGCCAGCGATCCAGGGGCCAGAGGCAGCGCGGCCAGGTCGGCTCGGCAGCGCAGGGCATCGGGGGCGTGGTCGGGAACCATCTCCAGCATCGACCGGGCCGCATCGACGGCCAGTGCGGGACCGGGCAGTGCGGAGGTATGCCAGCCGGGGCCACAGCCCAAATCGGCGGTAACTCCCTCGGGCCGGTCGAGAGCGGCGAACGCCTCGACACCGGCGGTGGATTTGGGCTGGCGCTGGGCCAGCCATTCGCCAGCCCGGTTCTCGTAGACGCCGACGGTGGCTCGATCGGCCATGTTCCTCTTGCCCTCTAGCGGAGGGGCCAGATCTTCTTGAACAGCCGGGCGATCAGTGCCCCAACGAGAGCGCCCACCACCACATCAGAGGCGTGATGGATGCGCACATGGACTCTGCTGGCCGCCACCATAGAGGCAACTGCCCAAATGGGCCAGCGGCGGCGACGGGACTCAGACAACAGGGCGGCGGCCACCACCGCGGCACTGGCGTGGCCGCTGGGGAAACTGCTGGTGAGCGGCTGGCGCAACCGGTGGGGATGGTCGTGCTCAGCCAATGGGCGAGAGCGGTTGAATGCCGATTTGATCGGCCCGTTGACCAGCGCCGACTCCACCGCCAGGGCCACCGACACCCGCATGGCCCGGCGACGGCCCCGCTGAGAAGTCGCGCCCGCCCAGGCCAGGGCGTGCCACAGGATGCTGAAGTTGCCCAGTTCCGAGGCGGTGTAGAACATCCGGTCGGCCACCGAGTTGCCCCGCAAGCGGGCGAAGATCTGCTCGACGGCCTCGTCAAAGGCCTCGACGGCCGCCGAGGTGCCTATAGGGACCTCCTCCTCGAACGCCCCGTCGTCGAGCGCCTCGTGGTCAAGCGCTTCGCCGAAGAACGCCACATCGTCGAGGTCCTCGTCTTCGAGGTCCTCCAGCGAGTCGACCGCTTCGGGAGCTTCCTCGGGGCGCTCGGCCTCGTCAGCGGTCATTCGCGTGCTGCCCGTATCGTCTTGTAGGCCACGCCCACCTCGTGGTTGGCGTCGTTCAGAACTTTGTAGCCGGTTTCATCGCGGATCTGTTCGAAGTTCTCGGCCACGTCTTCCACGGTGAGGTCGGGGTTGTAATAGCCGGGGGTCCGGCCAATGAAGAATCGGGCCACGGTGCCGCCCGCCGCGGAGTACACCTCGCCCGATACCGGGCAGTCCTCGTGGGCCAGAAAGCACACCACCGGGGTGACGTGCTCCGGGCTCATAGCCTCCTTGATCTCCTCGCCGAAGATGGCCTCGGTCATGCGGGTGGTGGCCACCGGGGCGACGCAGTTGGCCTTGATGTTGTACTTGGCCCCCTCCAGAGCCAGCGTGTTGGTGAGCCCCACCAATCCCATCTTGGCCGCGCTGTAGTTGGACTGGCCGAAGTTGCCCAGCACGCCGGCGTTGGAGGTGGCGCACACGATGCGGCCATAGCCCTGCTCGCGCATCTGGACAAAGGCCGGCCGGGTCACGTTGAACGCCCCCCGGAGGTGGACGGCGAGCACCGGGTGGAGCTGATCGTCCTCCAGCTTGTGGAAGGTCTTGTCCCGCAGAATTCCGGCGTTGTTGACAACCACGTCCACCCGCCCGAATGCCTCCACCGCAGTGGCGGTGATGGCCGCCCCGCCCTCGGTGGTGGCCACCGAGTTGGTGTCGGCTACCGCCTCGCCGCCGCCATCGTTGATCTCATTGGCCACCAACTGGGCCGGTCCTTCGCTGGCCCCGGTGCCGTCGGCCGCCCCGCCCAAGTCGTTCACCACCAGCCGGGCCCCTCGCCGGGCCAATTCCAGGGCATACAGGCGCCCCAGGCCACCTCCCGCCCCGGTGACGATCGCCACCCGGTTGTCAAAACTCAATGCCATGGTTGGAAGGTTACGGCGGTTGACGCCTTCAGCGGTAAGCGCCGGGGGTGGTGAGGGGTTTGCGGAACCAGCGGCGGGGGGTGGTGATGATGGACCGGGGGTAGTCCTCGAAGAGCCAGCGGGCGAAGTTTCGCCGGGTCCAGGGGGTGAGCCCGGCAATGCGCACGGCTCCGCGGGCACCGGGCCGGGTGGCCAAAACCCGGCCGAGGCGGCGGGCCATGCGGTGGTCGGCGAACAGCTCTCGGCGAACGAATCGGCGGTAGGTGGCCATAACCTGGGCGGCTTCACCGCCGCCCGCTAGCACGGAGTTGGCCGCGCCGATGCCGGTGAGCAAGGCCTGGGCGATGCCCTCACCGCTCATCGGGTCGGTTGCCGCCGCAGCGTCGCCGGTGAACATGGTTCGCCGGGCGGTAAGCGGGATCTTGTCGATGCGGGCGGGAATGGGCCAGGCCCGGTGGGAAGTCTCCGGCTGAGCGCTATGGCCCAGAACGGCTCGGATGTGGTCCCGTTCCAGCAGATCCCGCCACAGCTTGCCCATGTCGCCCACTGCCACTGGCCCGCCGCGGCGCACGCCGAATCCCACGTTGGCCCGGCCGTCGGGCAGGGGAAAAGACCAGACATAACCGGGCAGAATCTCCTCCTCGAACCACACCCACAAGGCCCGGCTGGCCGGAGGGGCCACTCCCGACCAGTACTGGCGGAACGCGTGCCAATCTCCTCGGTAGCCGTCGGCGGCCAAGTCCAGGTACTTGCGGGTGGGCGACCACATCCCGTCGGCAGCGATGGCGAATCGGGCCGTCACTGTTCCGTGGTCCTCAACCGCCAGCGCCACTTGGCCGTCATACTCGGAAACCCCCTGGCAGGCGGCTCCCTCCATCAGCACGGCGCCCTCGCCCTTGGCTTGCTCCACCAGCGCGTTGTCCAATTCCGCCCGGGGGACGACTGCTGCGAATTGGCCGCCCTTGCGCGGCAACGGGAACTCGACGGTGCGGCCTGAGGGCGATCGGATGCAGACGTCTTCCACCGGCATCCACGACGAGATCGGGGTTGGGTCCAGTCCCAAGCCCTCCAAGAGCCGCAATGCCCCGGCGGTGAGGCCGTCGCCACAGGCCTTAGGGCGGGGGAAGCGGGCCCGGTCCACCATCACCACCCGCTGGCCGGCCCGGGCCAGGGTGATGGCCGCGGCGCAGCCCGACGGTCCGGCCCCGATGATCGCCGCGTCCCAGACGTCGTTCATCGGCTCAAACGGATCATGCGCTCTGATCCTGTCCTGAGTCACCACCGGTCATGTGCTCTGCTCGGGCGCCTGCTCCGGGTCCAATGCCTGGCGCTGACCCGGCGGTGCATCGGGGTCTTGGGCAGGGGCATCCTCGGTTGCCGGATCTTGTGCGTCGGCCTCTCCGGGCTCGACCTCCTCTTCTGTGGCCGGTGGAATGGAACAGAGATCAGGCCTGAGGTCTTCGTTGACATCCACCGGCGCGTGGTCCCCGATGCAATTCCGGGGAAGGATGCAAGCCACGGGCAGACCCCGGTCGTCCAGCTCCGCCGCCCCGTCGCCATCGGCGTCCAGCGGCAGCACTGAGGAGGTGCAAGTCCCGCCGCAGTTGATGCCCTCTCGGGGCTGGTACAGCGCGGTCACCGAGTCGCGCAGCACGGTGCCGTCGGCATAGGTGCGGCTGCGCTCGGTGGTCCGCACCGTGCAGAACCTACGCGGCGTGTCATACCGGGCTGTCCACTCCACCTCGGCATACGCCGTGGAGTACACGCTGACTGTGACGCTGCCGGCAGTCGTGGTGGGCCACAGCAGCACGGCGTAGGGGTGGGGGTTGTAGAACTTGAAGTCGGGCTTGGGCCAGGAGATGGTGGCGTCAACCCCTTCTCGATAGCGCCGGATGTCGATGCTGTGCGCCTGATACTCGGGAAACTCC
>JAPPKI010000314.1 GCA_028820035.1 bacterium
TAACCTGGTAGAAGTCGCCCTCCCAGCTGAACCGCTCCCCTTTGGATTGCAGAGCCTTGTCGATGATGGCCACGTTCTCCAGGTAGCGGCCCAGCATCCGATCATGCGGGACTCCGAACTGGCCCCAGTAGCCGGCATGGAATCCCCGACCCCAGGTCATGTACAGCCGGCCCCGGGAGATGTTGTCGATGATGGCGCACTGCTCGGCAACCTCCATGGGATGGTAGAGGGTATTGACCAGGCAATACGACCCGATGGCCACTCGACTCGTCTCTCGGGCCAAGATCATCAACAGGTTCAGTGGAGAGCCGAAGTACGACTCCGTGCGGCCATGACGGTCGGGTACCTGAATGGAGTGAAATCCCGACTGCTCAGCCAGGATGCCTTCTTCGATCATTGCGTCGAGGGCGTCGGCCGCATTATCCGGTTCAGGCAGGGGCTGGTCGTAGTATCCGTGGTTGGTGTCGATCAGATAGCCGATGCGCAAGTTGAACTCGCTTTCTGGGGAAGTTGCTTCGCCTAGAAGGTAGTAGCTGAGGCGTGGCGAGCCTACGCTGACAGTCGAGAGGCAAAGGAGCGCACAGTGGCTATCCACACTGAGATTGATGAGCAGGGCATCGCGGTCGTCACCATGGACAATCCCCCCGTGAACGCCCTCAACATCGCCGACACCTATCGGCTGGCCGAGATCTTCCACAGCTACAAGCACGACTCCAACGTGCGGGTTGCCATCCTCACCGCGGTGGGCCGGGGATTCAACGCCGGGGTGGACATCAAGGAGATGCAGGCCATGGAGGGCTTTGAGGGGGTCTTGGGCACCGGAGATGCCTGCTATGAGGCCTTCGGGGCGGTGTACGACTGCGCGGTTCCCGTGATCGCCGCCGTCCAGGACTTTTGTCTGGGGTTGGGCATCGGCCTCGCGGGGAATTGCGACTTGGTAGTGGCCGCAGAAGGAGTGAAGTTCTCCATGCCCGAGGTGGACAATGGGGCTCTAGGTGCTGCCACCCACACCGCTCGGCTGGTTCCCGAGAAGGTGATGCGCTGGATGATGTACAGCTGCGAGCCGGTGGCGGCTGAAGACCTCCAGCGGTGGGGGACAGTGCTTAGCGTTGTCCCGGGAGATGAGCTCATGGACGAGGCCCGAAGGCTGGCCGGGGTGATCGCGTCCAAGCCTCCCGGAGTGATTCGCAAGGCAAAGTGGTCGATCAACGGGATCGATCCGGTGGACGTGCACCGGAGCTATCGCTTCGAGCAGGGGTTCACCTACGAGCTGAACCTTATGGGTGAGGGCGACAAGGCTCGGGAGGCCTTCGTCCGAGGCGAGCGGGAGTCGAACAAAGCCGCCCAATAGTGAGGCCGGATCATCCGCGCAATCGGTTGGGGTCGATGTCGTCGGGTTGCCATCCGAGGTGAAGCTCGGTGCCTTCAAGGGTGCAAACCGGGCGGTTGAGCTCGCAGATCAAAGACAACGAATAGGTAATCCTGCCGGTGAGTTCTTGGGGCTTGGCCGTGCCCAGGGCCAAGATGGCCTCGCACATAGTTTCCATTGGCTCAAGGCTCTCCGGCGGCAGGTTCACGTAATCCCCGGCGCCGGGAGTCATCACCGCAGCCTCCGGAGACACGGCGTTGACGGTGATCCCGTCGTCCCACGTCTCAGCGGCCAACCCCACTGTCCAGCGGTTGAGAGCGGCTTTGGTCGATCCGTACAGGCACCCGGTCATGGTCGGTCCACTGGCCCGGTTGGGGGGCAGCGACGGAGGCTCGGCTACTCCGGATGAGATGTTCACGATTGCCCCCCGGCCCAATTCCCGCATTCCGGGCAGAACCAGTCGGGCCAGATCCCACGGGGCCCACACGTTCAGCTCGTAAGCAATACGCCATCGCTTCTCGGTCAACTCGGCAAACGGCTGGTAGAAGGCTCGGGCCGCGTTGTTGATGAGGATATCCACCTTGCCACCCAGCGCTTCTTCGGCCTGAGCCACGACGTTCGACCGGTCCAGCGATGGATCCGACAGATCAGCTGGGATGCCCACCGCCCGACCTCCCAGCTCTGCAATGTCGGTTACCAACCGTTCTAATGAGCCGGGCAGTCGGTGGTCGCCGTCGGCGCGGGTGCGGGCCACCGCGGCTACTGCCGCCCCCTCCGCAGCCAGACGCCGCGCCGCCCCCTCTCCGATCCCTCGACTCGCTCCGGTGACCAGCGCCACCCGTCCCTCACAAGATCTGCCCATGAGGCCAACCTAGTAGCCGCCCGTTTGGTCGCTACTGTGAGCCAGTGGTGCAGGCTGAACGTTCGTTTGACAGGGTCATCGTGGGCGGGGGCTCGGCGGGGTCGGTCTTGGCCGCCCGGTTGTCAGAAGATCCGGCTTGCCGAGTGCTGCTGCTAGAGGCCGGTCCGGACCACGGAGCCCACTTGCCCCCTGAATTGGCCGACATCACGGTCTCGTCGCATCCGGATCATGACTGGGGCGATGAGGTGCGTCTTCCCGGAGGCAGAACTCAGCCCTACCCCCGAGGAAGAGTGCTCGGCGGCAGCTCTGCGGTCAATGGCGGTATTGCCATACGGGCAATGCCCGCAGACTTCGACGCCTGGGGGTTTCCCGAGTGGCGGTGGGAAGCGATGCTGGACAGTTTCCGACGACTGGAGTCGGATCCCGACGGTGAGGAGCGCTGGCATGGCCGCGACGGCCCGCTTCCCATCGTGCGTACCCCAGAGGCTGAGCTGCTCCCGGTCCACGCCGCGTTCTATGAGTCGTGCAAGACAGCGGGCTTCGACTACACCGCGGATCACAACGCTCCCAATTCCCACGGCGTCGGCCCGCTGCTTCGTAATCGCCGTGGGTTGCAGCGTGTGTCTGCTGCTGATGTTTACTTGACCACCCGGGTCAGGAAACGGCCCAACCTTGAGGTGAGGGGCGGCTGCCTGGCGTTAACGGTGCGGTGGAACGGCAACCGAGCCGTTGGAGTGGACGCTGTTTGTGACGGCCGGGCAGAAGCTATCCCTGCCCAGGAGGTCATCCTGGCCGCTGGGGTCGTCCAATCGCCGATGTTGCTGTGGCGATCGGGGATTGGCCCGGCATCTGAGCTGGCTGGTTTGGGAATCGACGTGGTTGCCGACCGTCCCGGGGTAGGGGCCAACTTCTCGGATCACCCTGCCATCTATCTTTTTGCAGCACCCAAACCGAAAATGGTTACCCCGGAAGATGTGACCATTCAGACCCTGTTGCGGTTCACCAGCTCGACGGGACCCGCCAACGATCTTCAGTTGTTCCCCGTGGGGAGGATTGATCTCACCAGCAGTCCCCGACGCCAGGTTGAGGCTGGCGGCCAGGACACCGTCTTCGCCTTCAACGCGGCGCTGCAACAGGTAGAGGCCCGAGGATCGGTGCGCCCGGTGTCAACTGATCCGGCTGATCCGCCAGCCATCACCTATCCGTTCCTGGCTCATAGGCCCGACCTTGAGCGGCTGGCGGAGGCGGTCGAGCTGGGCTTGGAGCTACTGGCGACGCCCCCGTACCAAAGGGTGGCTCGAGGCCCACTGTTCTTGCCCGATCGACTGACCCGCGACGACCTATTGGCCTACGTCTTTGCCCGTCATGTGGCCTTCTACCACGGCGCGGGCACCTGTGCGATGGGCCCAGCCGATGACCCGGCTGCGGTGGTCGGTCCCGACGGCCGGATTTGGGGTATCGAAGGGCTCCGGGTGTGCGACGCGTCAATCATGCGGGAGACCCCGAGAGCCAACACGAACTTGAATGTGATCGCGGTAGCAGAGCGGATGGCTGAACTGATCTAAAGCGAGCTCGATCAGGCCGCGGTGAGGCTAAGTCCCAGTACCTCTTCCGGGGCAGTGAAGCTGAGACCGAGCGATTCCGCCACCGCCGGTTCGGTGACCTGCCCTTGGCATATCGAGAGCCCGGCTCTAAGTCCGGGATTTGACCGCATGGCCTCTCTCGGTCCCAGGTCGGCCAGCATGGCGATATAGGGGAGGGTGGCGTGCTCCAACGCGAACGTCGAGGTGCGGGGTACGGCTCCCGGCATGTTGGCGACGCAGTAGTGGACCACGTCGTAGGCCAGATAGGTGGGATTGGCATGGGTTGTGGGTCGGGAGGTTTCGATACAGCCACCCTGGTCGATGGCCACGTCCACTACAGCTGATCGGGGCCGCATCTGCTTGACCATCTCGGTTGTGACCAGATGCGGAGCTCGGGCCCCTCGCACGAGGACGGCACCGATCACCAGATCGGCCCCGAGGACTGCCTCCTCCAGGGCGCCTCCGCTGGAATGAAGGGTGTGCAAGGCCGAGCCGAAGCGCGAGTTCAAGTCCTCCAAAACGGAGACATCTCGGTCGATCACCGTGACATCGGCACCAAGGCCGACGGCCATCTGTACCGCGTTGCGGCCGACCACGCCTCCCCCGAGGATGACCACTCTGGCAGGAGCAACGCCCGGTACGCCGCCGAGGAGCACTCCTCGACCCCCTTGCGATGACTCCAAACAGTGTGCCCCGGCTTGAATCGACATGCGTCCCGCGACTTGCGACATGGGGGCCAGCAAAGGCAGACCACCGTTGGGACCGACAACCGATTCGTAGGCGATGGCCGTGACACCCCGTTCGACCAGCTCAGCAGTCTGGACCGCGTCTGCCGCCAGATGCAGGTATGTGAAGAGAACCTGGTCTTGGTTCAAACGGGCTCGTTCTTCAGCTTGGGGCTCTTTGACCTTGACGATCAGATCGGCCTGATCGAACACCGATTGGGCAGAATCCGCGATTGTCGCGCCGTGGGTGATGTACTCCTCATCGGTGAAGCCGGCTCCGTCACCGCAGCCACGCTCGACAAGAACTTGATGGCCGCGACCGACGAGGTCGGCTGTGCCTCCCGGCGTCAACGCCACCCGTCGTTCTTCGCTTTTGATTTCCTTCGGGATCCCAATGCGCATCTCGTGCCTCCGCCGCAAGCCGATCGCTGTGTTGATATTTTATCCGCGATAGAGGTGAATAATTCTTGAAAAGATGCGGGAGATGGGCCTATAAGCGAATAATCTATTCGTTTAGATTCAATTTAACGGTTATTTTATGCTCTAAGAGGTTTGAGTGTTTATCTCGCCGCAAGGAGGCAGACCAGTGTCGGACTTAGACCCAATCGATCGATCAATCCTCAACGAACTCCAGAGCGATGCGCGGATGTCGAACGCGGAACTCGCCGACCGGGTGGGGTTGTCGCCGTCGGCTTGTTATCGGCGGGTTCGGCGCCTCGAAACCGATGGTGTGATTGCCGGGTACGTGATGATCCTCGATCCTGAAGCCATCAACCGCTCTCTCGATGTCTTCGTTGAAATCTCCTTGGTGAGCCAAAGCGAGGCGAATCTCCGCCAGTTTGAGAAGGAAGTGGTGGAGTGCCCCGAGGTCATGTCTTGCCACTTGATGGCCGGTGATGCCGACTACCTCCTCCACCTTGCGGTGGCCGACCAACGCGACTTTGAGCGAATCCACAATCAATATCTGTCCCGCTTCAGTGGTGTAGGCCGACTCCGATCCAGTTTCGCCATCCGTTCTGTATGGGAGACCACTCGCCACGAGCTTTAGCATCAGAGCATGACGACGGCCGCCCAGCACGCCTATGACTCCTATGAAGCCTTGGTGGAGGACTATTTCGAAAAAGGATGGACTGATGGGCTGCCCATCATGCCTCCGACGCCAGAAAAGGTGGCCGCCTTTCTGGAACGCGCCGGCCTCTCCGGGGACGAGGTGCTTGGCTCCGTGCCGACCCGAGAGGTGACGTGCACCGCGCAACAAGCCGCGGCGAACGCGGTCATGGCCGGTTGCTTGCCCGAGTACTTCCCCACGGTGGTGGCCGCGGTTCGGGCCCATCTCCATCCCAAGGGCAACTGCCACTCGACCACCGGCACACTGTCGGGCGCAGCTCAGGCTGTCATCATCAATGGACCAATCCGAAATGAACTGGGTGTGGCCTCGGGGGCAGGCTGCTTCGGGCCTGGATTCCGGGCCAACGCCACCATCGGCCGAGCCCTCCGCCTCGTGATCCGTAACGTGTGCCGTGGCATCCCCGGCTTTTTGGACCGGGCCAGCTATTCCACCCCAGCTCGCTACTCCTTCTGCTTCGGAGAGAACGAAGAGGCATCCGACTGGGAGCCGCTGCACGTCCAGCGGGGTCTAGCTCCTGAGCAGAGCGCGGTCACCGTCCACTCCCTGATGAAGATGGTCGAGGCCACCGATTTCACCAGTCGCAGTGCCGAGGGGGTTTGCGACACGCTGGTCACCAATATCCGGGCCAATGGAATTGCTGGGGACTCTTGGCTTGGAGAAGACGGCAACGTGGTGATCGTGGTCGGCCACGAGCACCATCGGTTCTTCAACGAGGAAGGGTGGTCGAAAACAGATATCCAGCAGTATCTGTGGCCCCGGCTCAACGCGCCGGCCACCAGCGCCACCGACCGGATGGCCCGCATCGGAAAGCCCGAGGGCATTTTGATCGTGGCTGCCGGAGGAGCGGGCATGGGGGCCAGCTGGCTCCTGCTACCCCACCTCGCCCTCGCCATCACCGAGCCCATCTCCTAGCCGCTGCCGGGACGCGCGCTTGTCGGCTAGTCTGAAGCCATGACGACCCTCATCGGCCTCGATCCCACCTCGGGCCCGTTCGACCGCACCGACGACCATGACTTCTCTCCCCGGCCGGCCAGCTTGGATGGTGCGGTCGTCGCTTTGGTGGCCAACGGCCTCGGCGAGGGAGAGATCTTCCTGGATGCCCTCTACGACGAGTTGACCAAGCTGAGTGACCTGCAAGCTCCGCTCAAGGTGGTCAAGAGCTCGGTGTCCATTCCCCCTGATCCGGGAGACTGGAGTCGGTTGACCGAGGAGGCAACTGTCGCCATCACCGGCTTCGGTGGTTGAGGCAGCTGTAGCGCCCGCAGTTTGCGGGACGCAGTGGAGTTGGAGTGGGCCGGCGTTCCCAGCGTCGCCATCGTCCATGAGGAGATGAGAGGATCGGCCCAGGCCATCGCCCGAGTCAGCGGATGCCCCGACTACGAGTTTCTCACCGTCGACTATCCATGGGTACCCATCGCCATCTGGTCGAAAGAGGAGTGCCTGGACCTGGCTGAGGTCATGGCCCCCAAGGTCTTGGACGCACTGACTGGCCAGAGCTGACCGTTACTTCGTTGAAGCAGAGTTGGTTGAAGAAATAGCCAACGCACCAAAGACGCCAACGGCGGCAACCGCCGCGCCCAACCAGAAAGCGTTGGCGAATGCCGCACCAGTGGCTTCATCTCCTACGGCCAACACCAGCAC
>JAPPKI010000350.1 GCA_028820035.1 bacterium
TTCACCATCCAAGTGTCCCGCCCGTCAACCCGCTCAATGTGGGGCACCTTGTCATGCAAGCTGGCCGGCATCCGCGCCGTCCACACATCCGGTGGCTCAGTGAGGTGCGTGTCCACATCAATCACCTTGAACCGCTCAAACAGATCAGTGCTCATGGCTGAAACCGTACCGCTCAACCGTCGATTAGACGGATGGCAGCGACCAAATTGCGCTCGAAGGTCGACGGTATGGCCTAGCTGAAGTCGTCCCACCGGAAGGCGAGGTCGTTGCCCCAGCAAAGGAATACGTCATCAACTCGCAGCGCACATGAGGTACTGCCGTCGACGATGAGATTCCTGAAGGTGCCTTCGGGGGCGTCGCTTTGGCCCATGGTGTTGCTGCCCCAACAGGTGATGGTTTGGTTGGTGCGCATGCCGCATGTGTGACCGTCTCCGGCGACGATGTACCAGAAGGTGCCTTCGGGGGCGTCGGTCTGGCCGTGTTCGTTCGAGCCCCAGCATGCAACAGCGCCGCCGGTGCGCAGCCCGCAAGAGTGGTTGTAGCCAGAGGCGATGACTGAGAAGGTGCCTTCGGGGGCGTCGGTCTGGCCGGTGGAGTTGCTGCCCCAGCAGGCAATGGTCTGATCGGTGCGTAGCCCGCAGGAATATCTACCGGCAGCAGCGACAGCGGTATAGCTGCCATTGGGCACGTCGAGCTGTCCGTCGTCGTTCGAGTAGCGGTGGACACCCCAGCAGGCAATGGTCTGATCGGTTCGCAGCCCGCACGTGTGGACATATCCCGCAGAGATGGTCCGGTAGGTTCCCCCGGGAATTCGGGCAATTTCATCGGGCACCCAGGGCCCTTCCAGAACAGCCGTCATCCAACAGCTGATGGTTCGGTCGGTGTGCAGCGCGCAAGTCTGAGCACTGCTGGCCGCAATGTCGATATACGTGCCTTCGGGTGCATCGGATTCGCCAAATTTGTTGTTTCCCCAGCAAGTGAGGGTTGAGTCGAGGCGTCGGGCGCATGTGTTATAGGTGCCGATGGCGATGGACGAATAGGCTTGGTCAGGACCATCGAGTTGGCCCTCGTAGGTGAGACTGCCCCAGCAGACGACGTTGCCGCTGGTCCGAAGGCCGCATGAGTAGTAGTCATCGCCAATCATGGGGTCGAAGTTGGTGCCAACGAAGACCGCGGTGAAGGTGCCGTCGGGCACGTTGAGTTGGCCGAAACGGTTGTCGCCCCAGCAGGCAATGGTCTGATCAGTTCGGATACCGCAGGAATGGCCGAAATCAGCGGCCAAAGCAATGAATGTGCCTTCGGGGGCAGAGTCAACGCTGCCCCAGCAGGCAATGGTCTGGTCGGTTCGGATGCCGCACGCTTTCCCGTTGCCGGCCGCGACGGCAGCGAATGGGCCAGAAGGAGGGCTTGCTTGCCCGGAATCGTTGTCGCCCCAGCAGGCAATGGTCTGGTCGGTTCGGATGCCGCACCCGAATCTGTTCCCGGATGAGACGGACGTAAAGGTGCCGCTGGGGAAGTCGTTTCGGTAGCCCCAGCAAGAGATGGATTGATCGGTGTGCAGCCCGCACCAATAGGGGCTATAGGGCAGGGTCGCGTTGTTGGTCCAGTCCGCGGCAGTGAACTGCCTGTCTGGAATATTGGCCTGTCCAGCCCAGTTGTCGCCCCAGCAGGTGATGGTTTGGTTGGTGCGCAGCCCGCAGGAGTGGCCGCCACCGGATGTGATGCTCGTATAGGTGCCTTTGGGGACGACGGTTGGGCCGCCGTAGTCGTTGCTCCCCCAGCAGGTGATGGTCTGGTCGGTGACAAGTGCGCACAAACCAGCCGTGATCGCGGTGAATGTGCCGTGGGGGATGTCTTGGGCATGATTTAGGAGAAGGCCCCAGCAAGCGATGGTCTGATCGGTGCGCAACGCACATGAGTGCTGGGCGCCAGGGAAAATAGCGGTGAATGCGCCGCTAGGTGCGTAGGTCCGGCCGTACCTATTGTCGCCCCAGCAGGCGATTGACTGGTCGGTGGCGATGGCGCACAAGAAATCGGACGCAGTGGCGATGGTGGTGTACGTGCCCTCGATGGCGGCAAGCTGACCATCCCAGTCGTCGCCCCAGCAGGCGATGGTGCGATCAGTCCGAATACCACAGGAGTGGTTGTAGCCGGTGGCGAGAGCGGTGAATGCGCCGTCAGGTGGCCTTGATTGGCCAAAGTAGTTCTCGCCCCAGCAGGCGACAGTCCCGACGGTGCGAATGCCACACGAGTGTGAGTGTTTAGTCGTGATGGTTGTGAATGTGCCCTCAGGTGGCTCGCTTTGGCCTTGCTGATTGCTGCCCCAGCACGAGATGGTCTGGTCGGTAGAGAGTGCGCACATGTGATAATCACCGGTTGCAATGGTGGTGTAGGTGCCGTCGGGTGGCTCGATTCGTTCGTATAAGTACCCGCCCCAGCAGTTGATGGTGCCGTTTACTCGCAGGCCGCAAGTGCGTTGCCCGCTTGCCACGACAGCCTTGTACCGGTTTGGGGTGGCCGGGGCGGGGATCCGACTGAGATAGCTCTGGTATTGGTCGGGGTCTTCGGTGCGCCAGAGTTCGATAGCAGCGTCGAAGGCGGGGCTCTCGCCGGGGAAGTAGTTGACAAGGGCGCAGGTTCTGCCGTCGGGCGAGTACCAGTCGCCAGCGCCCAAGCCGTGGCGGAATGTGCAGACGACGTCGGCGGAAGCGAAGTCGGTTGGTGCAGCAGCAGTGGCAGTCGAGTTGCGGGTAGCCGGATTGCTGTCTTCAATAGAGCCGCGACCCCCTTTGGCCTGCTCGATTGCTCGGTTGAGGTAGTCCTGGTATTGATCGGGGTTCTCGGTGCGCCAGAGCTCGATGGCAAAGCTCAGCGCTGGGTCTTCGCCGGGGAAGTAGTTGGCCAGCACGCAGGTTGCGCCGTCGGGGGAGTACCAGTCGCCGGTGCCGAAGCGGTGGCGGGCTTCGCAGTCGATGCTCGAGACCGTCGCCGGGTCAGCTTCGTCGGCTGCCGACGCGCTGGACTCCATTGCCGAGATAGTGCCAACCAGGGCGAGACAAGCAAGGGCGCGAACGAGTCCTTTGTTCATTGTCTGTAAGACGCACAAGACCCCAGAGAGGTTCCGCCTGATCGCTGATCAGGCATCCAGTGGGTTGTCGGGGGCGGCGTCTATAAGGGCTCGACCTAGCTCGAGGGCGGGGCCGGAGCCGGCGAAAACGTGCTGGGTGCCGGCGTGGATGTCGCGGAAGGCCCGCTGGAGGCCACCGGATCGCAGTGCGTCGGTGCCGGCCAGCAAGTAGGCCCGGCGAAGGATATCGGCCCCCTCCTGAGTGACGAACACGGTGGCCTGGCGGGTGAGGATCACGTCCATCGGATCGACGATGCCGGTCTCGACCACGTTGCACTCGGCGGTGGCGAAGGTGTCGTGGAGCCAGCCGCGGGCCGACCGGAAGCGGGACTCCAGTTCTCCGATCTCGTGGATGAAGCGATCGCTTTGGGCCATCGGGGCGGCATCGCCCATGCGGTGCTTGGAATGGGCTACCGCCATCAGCTCGTCGAGGCCCCGCTGCACCACCCCGATGGCGAACCCGGCGTGGCCCGCGGCGGTGAGTGGCATCACCCCCAACTTGTAGAGAGGGCCGCCCCGGTACACGGTGAGGTCGAACATGTCGAAGGTGGCCGTGGCCGGCACGTACACGTCATCGAGGGTGTAATCGAAACTGGCGGTGGCCTGGAGGCCCATCACGTCCCAGTTACCGGTGATCTGGGCCTTCTCCACCGGGTAGATGGCGAACAAGAAGCGGGGGTCGGTGCCCTCGGGCTCCTCAGTGAACACCCCCGCCCCGGCCCACTGGGCGTGGTTGATTCCGCTGCCAAAGGAATAGCGACCGCTGATCCGATAGCCGTCGCCGTCGGGGGCAGCGGTGCCGTTGGGGGCGAACTGTCCGGCCGACAAGGGAACTCCGTCGGCGAACATCCGATCGATGTGCTCATCGGGGCACCAGGCTGCGAAGTAGGCCGTGGCCGCACCGCTGGCCATGAGGCACCAGCCCACCGAGCCGTCAGCCCGGGATATCTCGGTCCAGACGTCGATGCAGTCGTTGATGGGGATCTCGATCCCGCCGACCGCCTCCGGCACCATCACCTTGTGCAGCTCGGCATCGACTATGGCGTTGACCGTCTCCTGGGGGATGGGTAGCCCATCGGTCTTAGCAGCGTTCTCGTCGATCAGTGATCGCAGCTCCCGAGCCCGGTCAAGGTATTCGCTGGCCATGCCTCAAACCCTAGAAGCCAACGCCAACACAGGGGAACCCGCCGCGGGGCTTTAGACCCCGGCGGTTTGGCGGGTGGGGAGACCGAGGATCTCGACGGCTTGGGTGGCGGTGGCCACGGGGCGGCCCATGTCGGCGGCTAGGGCCGCGACTTCGGCCACCAGCTCATGGTTGGGACGGGGGCGGTTGCCGGCGTAGTCCTCGTGGCCCACGCGGAGGTGGCCGTCCCGTTCCAGGGTTAGCTGGGGGATTGGGGTCTCGATGAGATCGCCGCCCACCACGGCGGCGAACCAGGGCAGGTCGCAGTCGACCAGCGCCAGCATTTCCAAATAGGCGTCCAGCGCCTTCTCGGTGGGGGGCAGTCCGAAACTCACGCTGTCGCCGATGGCGAAGTAGCCGCCCGGCCCGCCCAGGTAGAACTTCACAAAGGAGCCGGGGGTTAGCTGGCCGTAGCGCCAGTACGACAGCACGTTGCGGAGGAAGCCGGGCTCGAAGATGGCGAAGTGCATGCCCAGGCCCAGCCGGTTGCACTGCTCGATGGCCACCTCCATGTCGGCGTAGGTGTTGATATACACATGGCTGTTGGGATCGGGCAAGCCATTGGCTCCGGCCTTGCCCAAGATCATGGTGCCGGGGTCGATGAACCCCAGCCGCTGCAAGCCGCCCTCGGCTAGAAGCTCTAGATGGCCGAGTTTTTCGGTCATGTCTTGGCCCCATCCCAGGGTAGGCAGCACCAGCACATCGGGGTCGGCGGCCACCCAGGGCTCGAAGGTGGCCCGGTATTCAGCGGCGGCCTCCTCTGCTGGCACCCGCATGTCGGCGATATGGCAGTGAACGATGGTTGCCCCGGCCTCGATGCAGGCCAAGCCCTCTTCGATGAGCTCATCCCGGCTGATGGGCACGTGGGGGTTGCGCTCCCGAGTAGTGGTGCCGTTGAGGGCGACTTCGATGATGACCGGCGTTGAGTCCATGGCCTGAGAGTACCGTCGGGAGTCGTGGGGCGGCCCAGCGAGACCAACAGATTGCCCAGCGGCAATCGAATGGCCGGGTCGAAACCGTGAGCCGAGAGTGGAAGGCGTTGTGGCTGGTGTCGCTGGCTTCGGCGGCCAGCTCCCTGGACGTGACGCTGATGTTCGTGGCCTACCCGGAGATCATCGACACCTTCAGCGGCACCCCAGCCACCCAGGTGTCGTGGGTGATCAGCGGCTACAACATCATGGTGGCGGCCCTGCTCATCCCGGCGGGGCGTTTGGCCGACCGGATCGGCCACCGACGGGTGTTCCTGTGGGCCATCGCCATCTTCGTCACCGGCTCAGCCGCGGTGGGGCTGGCCCCCAACGCACCGGCCATGATCGCCGCTCGGTGCTACCAGGCCTTCGGGGGATCCAGCCTCATCACCTCGGGCTTGGCCCTGGTGATGTCGACGCTCGGCCCCCAACGCCGCGCCATCGCGGTGGGGGTGTGGGCCACGGTGGCCGGAGTGGTGGCTTCGCTGGCTCCGACGCTGGGAGCGCTGGCCATCGAGTTCGCCTCGTGGCGGGCTGCGTTCTTCATCGTGGCCCCGGTAGGAGTGGCGGTGCTGGGCCGCCGCAGCCTCATTACTGAGTCAGCGGTGGACGACAACGCCGAATTGCCTGATATGGCCGGGGTGGTGCTGGCCGGACTCAGCACTGCCGCGCTGGTGCTGGGCATTGTGCAGATCAGCGAATGGGGGTCAGACGATCCCCGGGTCATAAGCGCATTTGCAGCCGCGGCCGTGGGGTTGATGGCTTTCTTGGTTCGCTGCGCACGGCATCCCTCCCCGGTTATCGACCTTGCCTTGTTCCGCCACCGGGTGTTTGCGTCGACCGCAGTGGTGGCCGTTCTGGTGGGCGTGGCGTTCTTCGGCATCTTTCTGGCGCTGGTGCAATTTCTCAGGGGTCCTTGGGGGTATTCCACACTGGCCGCAGGGCTGCTGCTCACCCCGCTCACCGCGGCATCCAGCACCGTGGGCTACGCCACCGGCCGGATCATGGAGCGGTTCGGCCACCGGGTAGTGATGGTGCCCGCGGCTGGCTGCATCGCTCTGGGGTGCTTGTGGATGGCGGCGTTTGCGGGGACGGAGAGGGAATGGGCGGCTGTTTGGTTTCCGGCTGCCCTGTTGATGGGTTTCGGCGTGGGCACAGTTTTTCCCGGAGTCAACAGCGCCATCGCCTTCGGTGTGCCCCCAGGTCAGTTGGGGCTGGCCGCGGGCACGGTCCAAACCGTCATTCGCATCGGAGGTGCGGTGGGAGTGGCCGCCGGTGTGGCCATGCTGGGAGGCGATTTAGACGACTACGACACGTTTTTCACCGTCTTGGCCATCGTTTGCGGGGTTGCCGGGCTGGCGGCTACGGGCATGGCGACCCACAAGAAAGAAAATTGAGTGGAATACCCTCAACTTTTGGCGGTTATCCGTAGAGGAAGTAGAGATTTGAGACGAGGTTCATTCCGATGCTTGACCCCAACCGGTGGACGCTAAAGACCAGGGAGGCAGTCAACGACGCCACCGCCGCAGCCCAATCGAAGAGCCATCCTGAAGTAACCCCCGACCACTTGTTGCTGGCCCTGATCGGCCAGACCGACGGTGTAGTGCTGCCGGTGTTGCAGCGCACCGGCGTGGCGCTGCCCGAGCTGCGGACGCAGCTGGATGCCGAGCTGGATCGAATGCCGTCGGCCTACGGTGCCGAAGTCAGCCCCGCTCGGGAGCTGGTGAAGACCATCGAGACTGCCGATGTCGCCCGCATCGAACTGGACGACGAATACCTGTCTACCGAACACCTGCTGCTGGCCATGGCCGACCGGGTGGGGGTAGGCCGCCACCGGCTGCTGGAAGCTCTGGCCGAGGTGCGGGGATCTCATCGAGTGACCTCAACCACCCCAGAAGACTCCTACCAAGCGTTGGAGAAATACGGCCGAGATCTCACCGTGTTGGCCCGTGACGGCAAGCTCGATCCGGTGATCGGCCGGGACGAGGAGATCCGCCGCACCATCCAGGTGCTGAGCCGCC
>JAPPKI010000499.1:0-2350 GCA_028820035.1 bacterium
CTTCTACTGGTCGGGCTACCACACCGCTTCTATCTCCAGCTTTCCGTTCCGCCACTCGGCAACTTGGTGGAACAGCGGCTTCATGGAGTCGATGAACCTGATGCGGGGCTTCGGCGGGGAGCGGGCCGACCAGGTGCTCCCCGGCGCGCTGCGCTGGCTCAACGACAACGCCTCCCAGGAGGACTGGTTCCTCCACGTCCACCTGTGGGATCCCCACACCCCCTACAACGTCCCCGAAAAGTATGGGAACCCTTTCGAGGGCGATCCGGCCCCGGCTTGGCACACCGAAGAGGTGCGGGCCAGCAACTGGCCGCTGGCCGGGCCGCACTCCGCCCAGGAGCCCTGGGGGTTCAAGCCCGACGAGTGGGGCCCTCCCCCGCCCCGCCACCCCTGGAACCTGTCGACCATGGACGAGGTGAAGCAGACATTCGACGGCTACGACACCGGGATCCGCTACGCCGACGATGCGGTGGGAACGCTGGTCAACACGCTGGCCGACCAGGGCGTGCTGGACGACACCGCCATCCTGGTCTCCTCCGACCACGGCGAGGCCTTCGGCGAGCTGGGCGTGTACGCCGACCACCAGGCAGCCGACGAGGCCACCTGCCACATTCCCTCGGTGCTGCGCTGGCCAGGGCTGGAGCCCCAAGTCCACGAGGGGCTGCTCTACCACCTCGACATCGGCGCCACCGTCGTCGACCTGGCCGGCATCGACATCCCCTTCCTGTGGGACGGCCGGTCGGTGGCCGAGGAAGTCCGCACCGGCAACCACGACGGGCGGGAGTACCTAGTGCTGTCGCAGGGGGCGTGGTCGGTGCAGCGGGGCGTCCGCTGGGGCGACCACCTCTATCTGCGGACCTGGCACGACGGCTACCACGCGGCCTGGAACGAGGAAATGCTGTTTGACATTGCTGCCGACCCCCACGAGACCACCGACCTGGCCGACCAGTCCCCCTCGGCGTTGGCCAACGGCCGAGACCAACTGCTGTCGTGGACCGACGACCAGATGACCCGCAGCTACTCCCCTGTCGATCCGCTCAAGATCGTGCTGGCCGAGGGCGGCCCCTTCCACTGCAAGGGGCACCTGCCCGAATATCTGGAGCGCCTCGAAGCCACCGGTCGATCCGATGCGGCGGCAATTCTGCGAGAGCGCCATCCAGTGGACAACACATCCACCGGCCTGTCTGGAATCCCCAAAGATGTGCTGGAGAGTCTTGGAGTCGACGACTAGTGCAGGTATTGCCCGGTCGGGCCATCACCGGGATGTCGGCCATCCTGTTGCCCCATCTCAGCCCGACAACAGTGGACTGGGCCTCGTTGGAAGCCCATATCGCCCGCACCCACGAAGCGGGACTCACCCCGGCGGTGAATATGGACACCGGCTATGTCCAGCTTCTTGAACCCGTCAACCGGAAGCGAGTACTCGACAGGGCGGAGGAAGTCACCAGAGGCGATTTCGTGGCCGGTGCATTCGTGGCCGACGAGCCGGGAGCGGCATTCGACCTCGACGCCTACCGGCGAGCCATCGATGAAATCTCTGATCGGGGCGGCTTGCCGGTGATCTTTCCGTCGCACGGACTGAACGGCCACGGCGACGCCGCCTGGCTTGACGCCCACAGCCAGATCGCTTCCCACCTCGACAGGTTCATCGGGTTCGAGCTCGGCCCCATGTTCGTGCCCTACGGCCGCATCGTGTCGCTCGACACCTACCGGGGGCTGCTGGCAATTCCCCAGTGCATCGGCGCCAAGCACTCGTCGCTCAACCGGGAGCTGGAATGGGACCGGCTGGCGTTGCGAAACGAAGTGCGTCCCGATTTCATGGTGCTCACCGGCAACGACCTGGCCATCGACATGGTGATGTACGGCTCCGACTACCTGCTAGGCCTGTCCACGTTCGCCCCCGACAGATTCGCCGAGCGCGATCGCCTGTGGGCCGAGGGCGACCCCGGCTTCTACCAGCTCAATGACGTTCTCCAGTACCTGGGCCACTTCACATTCCGCCCACCCGTACCGGCCTATCGCCACAGCGCGGCCATGTTCTTGCAGATGCGGGGCTGGGCTGACCGTGACGCCGTCCCCCACGGCGCCCCCACCCGACCCGACAGCGACCGAGAGATCCTGCGCGACATCGGCGAGAGCCTCGGAGTGCTCTAGCCCATGCCCCGCTGGACCCAAGTGAAGAACATGACCAGCGTGGCCGCGCTGCGCAGCCACCTCGAGGGTCTCGGCGTTCAATTGCCCCTCGACGACGACGTGGACCCCACCGGTCCGCTGACCCAATCCCTGGCCATCACCGACGGCTCGGCCGGCACCCACACCGCCCCCAACCGCTGGGCAGTACTGCCCATGG
>JAPPKI010000499.1:2360-7242 GCA_028820035.1 bacterium
ATGGAGGGCTGGGACGGCGAGGACGACGGGCGGCCGTCTGATCTGGTCCGCCGCCGCTGGGACCGATTCGCGGCCAGTGAGGCCGGGGTGGTGTGGGGCGAGGCCACCGCGGTCCGCCCTGACGGCCGGGCCAACCCCCGCCAGTTGGTGCTGGACGACAACACAGTGGACGATTTCACTGCGCTGCGAGCCCGCCTAGACCCGTCGCAGGTCACCGTACTCCAGCTCACTCACTCAGGCCGCTATGCCCGGCCCACCGCGGCCGGGCCAGCCCCCAAGACGGCGTATGAGCATCCCCTGCTGGATGCCCGCGTCGAATCCGGAGCGGCCGACGTGCTCACCGACGACGAGATCGACGAACTGGTCGAGCAGTTCATCGACCGAGCGGTGCTGGCCCGTCAGGCCGGGTTCGACTTCGTCGACATCAAGGCCTGCCATGGCTATCTGGGCCACGAATTCCTCTCCGCCGTCCACCGGCCCGGCCCCTATGGCGGCGACCTGGCTGGCCGAACCCGCTTTCTGCGGTCGATCATCGAAGGGATCCGCCGGCAGGCACCCGACCTAGGGGTGGCCGTGCGACTGTCGCTGTTCGACTTCGCTCCCCATACCGTTGGAGAAGGGGGCGTGGGGATCCCCGAGACCTCTGACCCCTACCGGCTTGCTTTCGGGGGCGACGGGTCGGGGGTGGGCGTCGACCTCCGCGAAACCCACCAGGTGCTGGACATGCTGGAAGATCTCGGCGTCGGCCTGGTGTGCGCCTCAGCGGGCAGCCCGTACTACGTGCCCCACATCCAGCGACCGGCCTACTTCCCGCCCTCCGACGGCTACCAGCCTCCCGAAGACCCCTTAGTCGGCGTGGCCCGGCTGATCGCCGCCACCGCCGAGATAGCCAGCCGGCATCCAAACTTGACAGTGGTGGGCGCGGGCATGTCGTACCTCCAGGAATGGCTGCCCAACGTCGGCCAGGCTCTCGTCGATCGAGGCATAGCCGATGCCGTCGGGCTGGGCCGCATGATCCTCTCCTACCCCCAAATGCCCGCCGACGTGATGGCCGGCCGGGAACTCGACCGGCGCCTCATTTGCCGCACCTTCTCCGACTGCACTACTGCACCCCGCAGCGGCCTCATCTCGGGGTGCTATCCACTCGACGACTTTTACAACCAGCGAGAGGAACGCCTCCAGCTCGCCGCGTTCAAAAAAGAGGCGAAAAGCCGGATGCGCTAGACGCCTTGCCCTTCGGTGGGAGGGCGAAGCGCGCCCAGGCAGAAGCCCCAGAGCCCTTCAAACCGACTGTGGGCTGAGCCCACTCGGCCGAGTGCGAATAGATGGGAGGCCAGCGAGACATCGAAGAAGAGTTCCGACAGTTCCTCCACCTCGATGTCCGACCGGATCGACCCGTCGTCCACCCCGTCGGCAATGATGCCGGAGATGAGCTGCCGCAAGGGATCCCAGGCCAGCCGCAAGCCATCGGGCCGGGCTACGGCCAGTTGGTTGTGGAGTGCGGCCATGGCCCGGACGACCCTTGCCGATGGCGCATCCTGTCCTCGCACGAAATCCCACAGGGTCCGCACACAAATCTCCAGCCGGTCCAGAGGCGGGGCTCCGGCTAGAACGGTAGCGGGGATGTGCTCCACCAGCTGGGTGATGAGCTCCTCAAATAGCGCTAAGAGGAGGTCGTCCTTGGAGGAGAACAGTTGGTAAAAGCGCCGGAGCGACCCCCCCGAGCGCTGCACCACATCTTGCACGGTGAAATCGACCGACTCCTCCTCTTCGAGCAGGGCCAATGCAGCGTGGACGAACTCACCGCTGCGAGCCAACGCCTGGACTCGAGCCCTGTCCAACGACCGTTCGAGCATGCGCTGCTCCCAGGAGCTGAGCGCGGTCAGTTCGGAATCTAGGTTCTCGGCTGTGGTTTCTGTGTTCTCACCATCGATGTTTATGTTCTCAACGCTGGTTTCTGTGTTCTCGGTGTCGATATCTAAATTCTCAGGCATATCTTTCTTGTTCTCATAGTTGATATTTTAGTTCTCGCGTGCAAGAATAAGATTCTCACAAAGGAGAAGCCGGTTATGTCACCTCCCACATTAGCCACCGCGATCGACCTGACCGACATGGATCTGTTTGTGCAGGGCGAGCCATTTGAACTGTACGACGAACTGCGAACCCACTCTCCCATCTGGCGCCACCCCGCGACCGCCGACGAAGAGCCATTTTGGGTGGTCACCTCCCACGACCTCATCACCAAAGCCCACCGCATGGGCCCGGCGCTCTCCCATCAGACCGGTCCGGGCCGCGACGGCGCCGGCGGGATAACCATTCCCGACGTGCAGATGGGCCCCGGAATCATGATGATCATGACCGACCCGCCCGACCACACCCGTTACCGGAAGCTGGTCAGCAGGGGGTTCACACCCCGGATGGTGGGCAAGCTGGAGGAATGGCTCCGCATCCGCAGCCACCTCATCATCGACTCGATCGACGGCCGTACCGAGGGCGACTTCGTAGTCGACCTGGCCTCCGAGCTTCCGCTTATGGCCATTGCCGAGATCATCGGCGTCCCCCAAAAAGATCGCCACAAGCTGTTCGAATGGACAAACTCGGCCATCGGGCGCTTCGACCCCGAGTTTCAGAACGAACACGATCCCTATTCGCCGCAAAACGGGACGATGGATGCCTTCAACATGACCATCTACGCCCAGCAGCTGACCGAGGAGAAGCGCCGCTGCCCTGGCGACGACCTGATGACCAAGCTGGCGCAGGCCAAGGTGACCATGGCCGACGGGACAGAAACCGAGCTCAACGATTTAGAACTCTCTCTGTTCTTCACCCTCTTGGTGGTTGCCGGCAACGAGACCACACGAAACGCCATCACCCACGGTCTGCTCGCGTTCCAAGAGTTCCCCGACCAGTGGGAACTGCTGCGACGCCATCCCGAGCTGCTGTCCAGTGCAGTGGACGAGATACTGCGATACGGATCTCCAGTTCGTCTTTTCCGCCGTACCGCAACTGAAGATCTCGAGCTCGGCGGGACCCACATTCGGGCAGGAGAAAAAGTCACCCTGTGGTACACCGCGGGCAACCGCGACCCCGACGTGTTCGACGACCCCCACCGCTTCGACATCACCCGCACGCCCAACCCCCACCTCGCCTTCGGCGCTGGCGGCGCCCACTATTGCCTGGGGGCCAACCTGGCCAAGCTGGAGCTGGAGGTCATGTTCGAGGCCATAATCAACCGCCTGCCCGACATTGACGTTATCGGCCCACCAGAGCTGCTGCGCGACCAGATGATCCGGGGCATCAAACATCTGCCGGTTCGCTACGGCACAGTAGCCAGCGCCAATGCTGCGTAGAGCGGCCTAGCCTTCGCCACTTCCGCCCCCGATACTGTGGGGGCCGAACTCAACAGCGAAAGCAGGCGAGCAGTGCCCGACCTCCAGGTAGAAAAGCGCGACCACATCGTCACCGTCACCATCGACCGCCCCCCTGTCAATGCCGTCACCACCGCCACCATGGCCGAGATCCGAGACGTGTTCTCCACGTTGGGCGACGACCGGGACGTGCGGGTCGCCATCTTCACCGGCGCCGGTGACAAGTCGTTCGTGGCGGGCGTCGATCTGAAGACCTCTGGAACCGCACCCCGCGACCAGCGGCCCCCCACGGAGCTGACCGACCCCGGATTAGTGGCCCGAGAAGCCATGTGGGCCATTATCGACTGCGCTGTGCCGGTGATCGGGGCCATCAATGGCTACGCACTGGGCGCGGGCTTGGCCTATGCCGCCTGCTGCGACATGCTGGTGGCTTCCGAGAATGCCACCTTCAGCACACCGGAGATCAATGTCGGGCTTCTGGGGGCCAGCGCCCACCTCTCGCTGATGATGGGCCGCCACAAGGCCCGAGAGATGTTCCTCACCGGCGAGCAGGTGTCCGCACAGGAGATGTACCGCATCGGCGCGGTCCGAGAGGTGACCGCGCCGGACAAGCTCATGGACACCGCGCTGGAGCTGGCCCAAGAGCTGGCCGCCAAGAGCCCGATCGCGCTACGCATGGCCAAGGAGTCGATGAACCGAATCGAGAACATGGAACTGCGGGAGGGCTACCGAACCGAGCAGGACTACACCACCCGCCTGATGCGCTTCGACGATTCCCGCGAGGCCCGCCGCGCCTTTCGGGAGAAGCGCGACCCCGAGTACAAGTGGCAATAGGGGTGTGGGCCCTCAGAAGAGCTTGCTTGTACTTGGCCTCGTGCTTGGGGCTTCTAGGGCGCGTGGCAATAGGGGTGTGGGCCCTCAGAAGAGCTTGCTGTTGTCCCAGTTGAGGATCTTGCCCACTGGGGTGAGCTCGATGGTGGAGTTGAGGTTCTTCTCGTAATAGTCCCGGGTCTGCTCGGGCATCACGTCTTGGGCGGTCCGATACGGGGCGTACTTCTCATCGAGGGCGACGGCAATCCTCTGGGCTAGCTCGTCGGAGGGTTCGATTACCCGGCCCACACACTCCACGTGTACCGCCCGCAACTCGGCCCAACGATCACCGGCCTCCACCAAGAACGAGCAGCGCTGGTCGTTGCGGACCCGCACCACCTTCTTGCCCCGGGTGACCATGTAGATCTTCTGGTCGAGCACCACGTACCACACCGGTAACGCGATTGGTTGGCCGTTGGCCCGAAGCGTGGTGAAGACGCCGTTCACCGACGTCTCCAGCATCTCCCAGCATTCCTCGGGCGACATCCGCACCGTGAGCTTGGTCTTCTTCTCAGCCATCGACCAGCTCCCGCAGCTCCCGGCGGAGGATCTTGCCCGAGGCCGACTTGGGTATGGCTTCGGCGAACCGCACTTCGCCGAGCTTCTTGTAGGTGGCCACATGATCGGCCACAAATGCCTTCACC
>JAPPKI010000453.1 GCA_028820035.1 bacterium
ATCATGGCCCGCTCCGAACCGGTGGCGGCCAGCACCTCAAGCATGATCTCGGCCATCGCCCGGTCGCTGGTTCCCACCAGCTGGCGCCTGACTCCAGCCGGATTGGCCAGCGGTCCGAGGAAATTGAACACCGTGGCCACGGCCAGTTCCCGGCGAGCCGGCCCAGCATGGCGCATGGCCGGGTGGAACCGAGGGGCCAAACAGAAGCCGAAGCCGGTCTCGATTACACATCGGGCCACCCCTGTCGGGCCGAGGTCAATAACCGCACCCAGCTCTTCCAGCACATCGGCTGAGCCGCACTGGGATGAGGCCGACCGGTTGCCGTGCTTGCATACTTTGGCCCCCGCCCCCACGGCCACCAGCGCCGCGGCGGTGGACACGTTGATGCTGCCGCTGTGATCGCCGCCAGTGCCGCAGGTGTCGATGAGCCCGGCGGCATCCAGCGGAACGGTTTCCGAAGCCGAGCGCATCGCCGACAGCAGGCCGACAAGCTCCTCCGCGGTCTCCCCCTTGGTGCGCAGGGCCATCACGAACCCACCGATCTGCGCCGGCGTCGCCTCCCCGTTCAAGATCTCGGTCATGGCCGCGTTGGCCGCGTCGGCCGTGAGATGGCCACCTCCGGTCAGCCGCCGGAATACTCCAGCCCACCCCCCGTGCTCGTGAAGGCCCACCGCCTTAGTGTGGCCCAAATCGCCCCCGATCCATGAACTGAGATTCGAGATTGAGACCCCCAATTCATGAACCGAGATTCAAGATTGAGATACTGAGGCCACATGCCCACGAGACGCCCGTCAGATTATGAGCGCAGGAACCTTTAGCCGACCTGAAGCTCTTGCCCGGTTGGAAGAGGGCCACTTCGATGTTTGCGTGATCGGGGGCGGCATCACTGGTGTCGGTGCCGCTCTCGACGCGGCCTCGCGGGGGCTGCGAGTAGCTCTTGTGGAGCGGGGTGACTTCGCCGAGGGCACCTCCTCCCGGTCGTCCAAGCTGGTACACGGCGGTCTCCGCTATCTCCGACAGGGAGAAGTTCGACTGGTGGCCGGAGCTTTGATCGAGCGGCAGCGACTGCGGGGCAACGCTCCCCACCTGGTGAAGGACCTGCCGTTCGTCATTCCACTATTCGGTCATGGCGGCAAGCTGCGCCGCGGGCTCACCAGGGCAATCGGCGGAGCTCTTTGGGCCTATGACCTGTGCGGAGGGGCGCTCATCGGGAAGCTCCATCGCCGGCTGAGCAAGGAGCAGGTGCTGGCTGCTTTCCCAACCTTGAAACCCGATCAGGTGGTGGGGGGCTACCAGTACTACGACTGCCAAACAGATGATGCCCGACTGGTGCTGTCGGTCATCCGCACCGCAGCGTTGGAATATGACGCGGTTGCCGCCAACCGAGTGTCGGCAACCAAGGTTGTCCGCGACAGCCACGGGCGGGTGAGCGCTGTGCTGGCTCAAACTGCCGACGGCGAGAGGCTGGAAATCTCGTGCCGAGCGGTGATCAACGCCACCGGTGTATGGGCCGCTGATCTGGGAGACATAGGAATACGACCAGCCAAGGGGGTGCATCTCGCCTTTCACCGGTCGCTCTTGGGCATCGACCGCGGCTCGATCCTGCCATCGCCGGTGAGGGGACGGAGCATCTTTGTCATTCCGCTGGGAGAGGCCTGCTATGTCGGCACCACCGATACCGACTACTCAGGCTCGCTGGACGATCCCCGCTGCAATGCCGATGACGCCGCCGAATTGCTGGGAGCGCTGCGGTCGGCAACATCACTGGAAGTGTCAGAGGCTGACGTGATTGGTGCTTGGGCCGGGCTTCGACCCCTGGTCGCCGGCACGGCCTCGGCCCGTACCGCAGACTTGTCTCGCAGACACCACGTTGCCGAAGCCGATGGAGTTGTCACCGTTACCGGGGGCAAGCTCACCACCTATCGGCAGATGGCCGCCGATGCGGTAGACGTTGTCGTGGGCCTGCTGTCCGGGGGCGATCACCGAAGACGGCGGTCAAAGACAAAGCGCCTGCGCCTTCGAGGAGCGGCCAGCCCCCAAGAGGTTCAAGACGGCCTGGAATCGAAGGGCTTGCCCGCTGCGGTTGCCCGGCACTTGGCCGAGCGCTATGGCACTGAAGCCGACGAGCTGGCTGACTTGGCGGCAGACGAGCCCAACTTGGGTCTTCCGTTGACCGAGGGACTGCCCTATTTGCGAGCCGAGGTCGTTTGGGCCGCCCGGGCGGAAATGGCCCGAACGGTGGACGATGTGCTCAGCCGACGCACCCAGGCCCGGCACCGGCACCTAGCCGCCAGCATGGCTATCGCCGAAGAAGCCGCGGCGCTGCTGGGCCGTGAACTGGGATGGTCGCCGGCAGAACAGCAGGCGGAGGCTGCCGCCTACCGTGAACTGGCGGCAGCCGACTTGGCCGGCATCTCTTCTGCTGACCCAACCAAACAGCCCTTGAACACCTGATTGCGACCACCCAGGAGAAGCCCCATGAAAATCTGCGTCATCGATGTGGGCACCAGCAGCATCCGCTCGGCGGTGACCGACGGTCATCGGGTGAGCTGCTTCCGCCAGCAGCGCACGCCGCCCAACATGCCGGAGCCGGGCCTGGTGGAGTTCGACGCCAACGAGATGGCGGCGGTCATCCTGCAATCGGCCACCGAAGTCGTGGAGGAGGTCGGCGGCGTGGACGCGGTGGCCGTTACCAATCAGAGGGGCTCGGCGGTGGTGTGGGACCGCAAGACCGGGGAGCCGGTGGGACCGGCTCTGGGCTGGCAGGATCTGCGCACCGTGGGCGAATGCCTGGCCTGGCAGGCCGAGGGGCTCCGGCTGGTTCCCAACGAGTCGGCCACCAAGGCGGTCTGGCTGCTCGACCAGCACAACCCCGACCGGACTCGGGATCTGTGCTTCGGCACCGTGGATACATGGGCGGTGTGGTGCTTGTCGCAGGGTGCCAGCCATGTGGTGGATCCCTCCAATGCGGCCATGAGCGGGATACTGAGCGACGACGGGAGCCGCTGGTCAGATGAGATAACCGAGCAGATCGGGGTGCCCTCCAACTGCCTGCCGGAGATCGTGGACTCCACCGGGGTGGTGGGCACTGCTACCGCCCTGCCGGGGGCACCGCCGATTGCCGGGATCATCGGCGACCAGCAATCGTCGCTGATCGGACAGCGCTGCGTGCTCGAGGGGCTGGCCAAGCTCACCTTCGGCACTGGGGCTTTTTTGGACGTGTGTACCGGCCCCGACCGGCCGATCGCCGACAAGCGCAGCGACCGGGGAACGTTTCCCATCGTGGCCTGGCAGGAGAACGGGGCCATCGTTTGGGGTGTGGAGGCCATGATGATCGCTGCCGGGTCGAACATGAGTTGGCTGATCGACGACGTGGGATTGTTGGGCGACGCGGCCGAGTCGACCGAGATGGCCGACAGCGTGGCCGACACCGGCGGGGTGGTGTACGTGCCAGCCCTGTACGGGCTGGGCACCCCCCACTGGGACTTCGGGGCCCGGGCCGCGCTGTTCGGCATCACCGGGGGCACCACCGCAGCCCACATTGTGCGAGCGGTATTCGAGGGCGTAGCCCAGCGAGCCGCCGATCTGCTGGAAGCGGCTGAGGCCGACAGCGGCCATCACATCAAGCAGATCCGGGTGGACGGCGGGATGTCTCAGAACCCGGTGTTCATCCAGATTCTGGCCGACACTCTGGGCCGCACCGTAGAGCTATGCCCAGTACCGGAGGGAACCGCGCTGGGTGCCGCGGTGTTGGCCGGACGGGCCTTGGGCCAGTGGTCTAGCTGGCAGGAGGTGGCCGATTCCTGGTCGCCAAGGGCGGTGGTGGAACCGCAGGAAACGGTGGACCGGGAGCGCTGGCATGAGGCAGTGGGGCGGGCCGCCCGCTGGTATCCCGAGCTTTCCGACATCGGCCTATAAATCCTTTGGCGAGCGCATCACTGGCGTGTCCGCGAAAACCCTCTCGCCTTGGGATGAGCAGGGCTGGCAAACTGAACGAGACGGTGAGTCGGCCGGGTGGCCGCGGCATCGAGGTTTCGGCTTCGTTGTCGAGGAAGGTCGGGACTCCGCAGGGCAACGGTGCTGGCTAACAGCCAGTCGGGGCGACTCGAAGGAAAGTGCCACAGAGAACAGACCGCCGATGGCCCGGACTTCCGGGCACAGGCAAGGGTGAAACGGTGCGGTAAGAGCGCACCAGGGGCCGGGGCGACCCGGCTCGCTCGGCAAACCCCACCGGGAGCAAGGCCAAGCAGGGGACATGGTGGCCCACCGCCCCGTCAGGGGCAGTCCCCGGGTAGGCCGCTTAGATGGATGGCCGCCTACGGTCCGAAAGGACCCGGACAGAATCCCGCCTACAGGCCGACTCACCGTCCAATCTCGTCGGAGATGGCGGCGTTCAGCGCCTCCGGGGCCGCCGAGACCGGTGGGCACCCATCTGAGACCTATCCAGCCGACCCTGGGTGCAGAACAGCCGCAAGCGCCCTCGATCGGTGAGCCCGAAACGGCGCACCGACCAAGCCCCCACCGCCAGTCCGACTAGCTCCAACACAACCAGCGTGGCCGCGGGCTTGAATTCGGGGAGGTCGGCACTGTCTACCGCCACCCCGAAAACCGGCCACCAGAACAGATCAGTGCGCAACCACGCGCCGTCCAGCACCAAGTAGAGGAACAGCCCTATGGGCAGCCCCAGCCACCGGCGCCGGGACAGCCGGCGGCCCCGGGTGGCTAGCATTACCGCCACCAGCACAACCAACGGAGCGAGCAGGGTGTGCAGCGCCCACGGTCCCCCGGCCAACAGCTCGACCATTGGCAGCACCGAACCCAACATCACCATGCGGAAGTCCAAGGCCGGACTGTCGAACACCAAGGCCACCAGCACGAAGCTGAGAGCCAGAAACCAGAAGAACACCGGTTGTCCGTGCGTTCAGATCCGCACCAGGATGCGACCACACTCCTCGCAGTGGCACACCTCATCAGCCGGTGCGTGGCGAATGCGGTCGAGCTCCATGGCCGACAGCGCCAGATGGCAGCCCTCGCAGGTGCCGTTGCGGAGCCGGGCCACTGCGATGCCGGCCATACGAGCCCGCAAACCCTCGTAGCTGGTAAGTGCGGCCTCTGGGATTTCTCCCGCTTCGGCAGAGCGGGCCGCGGTCTCCTGGTCGATCTCGGATTGCACGACCGCCTCGGCCTCCTCCAACTGATGCTGGGCATCGGACACCGCGGCCTCGGCGGCCTCGAGGCTCGACTCCAGGGATTCAACCTCGGCGTCGATCTCCTCAATCGCCTCCATCAGCTCCAAGGCACCGCTTTCCATGTCGGAGCAGCGGGTTCGCAATCCATCCACTTCCTCCTGGAGAGTCAGGAGCTCTCGAGTGCCGGAGACCTCACCGGAGTACAAGCGGTCGTATTCCCTCTTTGTCCGATCTTCCAAGGCGGCCAGCTCATCCTCGTTGCGCTTGAGATTCCGCTGAAGCTCCAGGCGCTGGACCTGTTTCGCGGCCCGCTGGTTGTGAATCTGCCGGCAAGCCTGTTGGGCCGCGGCCAGAGAGGCCCTTCCGGGCAGCGTGTCGAAGCGATGACGAAGCTGATCGATCAGGGTGTCGTGATCCTGCACCGACAGCAGGCGCTGGAATTGATCTTCGATCACGGCTCGATCTTAGAGTCAAAGTCCAGCATCGGATTCAGCCAACTGACCGGCATCGGTCGGCAAATCTCCTTCAGAGTCGAGGCTGGGATCGGTCGGAGAACCCGGGGCGGGCCCGGGGCCCACGCAAGTGTCGGCGATGCCGTCGTTGTTGGAGTCCAATGGGAACTGGCCTTCGGAGCACTCCGCCTCGATCGGCAATGGGGTCCCGCAGTACAGCGGAATGGGCTCGCCCCCCTCCACCGCGAACTCGCTGAGACCGCAAGGCTCTATGCCCCTGGTGGTCAAGAGGTCCACACAGGTGTCATGAGTGCCGTCGTCGTCGGTGTCCACCGCCACGATCACCGGCACCGGCGCCTCTGGATCCTCGGGCGTCGGCGGGGCTGCGCAAGGGGCGCCCACAGTGAACACGTCCTCCAACTCGATCAGGTCACCGAGCCGGGGCTCGCCAGGACAACTGGGGAATTCCACCACCTCTCGGCCCTCGTGGTAGCTGGTCATGAACCGGCCCCACGCCACTGCCGGATAGGAGCTGCCGGTTACCTTGCGCATGGGGATGCGCTCGTTGGGGTTCCCCAGCCACACCGCGGTGGCCAGATGGGGTGTGAACCCGACGAACCAGGCATCGGCCGACTCCTCGGTGGTGCCGGTTTTGCCCGCCGAGGTCTGCAGGGGCAGCTGGGCCCGCCGTCCGGTGCCGTTGACCATGTTGTTCTCCAGAACATCGGTGGCCCAACAGGCTGAGCGCGGCGACACCACCCGCTCGCCCGAAAGCTCATGGCGGTAGAGCACGTTTCCCTGACGGTCGACGATCTGCTCGATGAAGTAGGGCTCGTAGCGGATCCCACCGGTTCCGATCACCCCGTAAGCCGATGCCATATCGATGGGATGGACCTCTTCGGAGCCCAATGGCAGCGAAGCCACCGCCTCCAACTCTGTGGTGATACCTATCTTGGTCGCGGTGTCGACCACCGGCTGAATACCCGCCACCCGGCCCAGCCGCAAGAACGCGCAGTTGGAGGACACCCTGATCTGGTTGTTGATGGTGTCCACCTGTCCGGGCGAGCTGGCGAAGTTGTTGGCCACATAGGGATCGGGAACCCCACCGGGGTTGGGGATCTGGCACGGACCCCTCCCGCTGATTCGGTCGCTGGGCTGGTAGCCCTGCTCGAACAGGGCCATCATGACGAACGTCTTGAACGCCGACCCCGGCTGTCGGGTGCCCTGGGTGGCCAGGTTGAACTCCTCGGTGTCTTGGGCAAACCCCGGTCCGCCCACCACGGCTCGCACTGCCCCGCTGTCGGGCTCGAGCGCAGCCAGGGCCATGGTGGCCTCAACCCCGCCATGGTCGCCCTCGTTGTACTCCGCCAAGGTGGTGGCCACTGCGGCCTCGGCTTGTCGCTGGGAAACGGGATCGAACGTGGTGTAGATGCTGAGGCCGCCGTTGAACACCAGATTGAACCGGTCTTCGGGACTCCCGCCCAGATACCGGG
>JAPPKI010000435.1 GCA_028820035.1 bacterium
CTGAGCTGATAGGGCACTCGGGGCTGGGTGAAACCGCCGGGGTTCTCCACGTACACTCCCCGGACGGCAAAGTGGTCGATCTGGGCCACCCGGCCGCCGTCGCCGATGGGGGCCACCGGCACCCGCAGCATGGTGGCCTTGTCCACGATTTCGTCCACGGTGTGGGCCTGGGTGAAACGGGCAATGCGGTTCCACACCTCGTCGCGGTGGTCCATCCGTCCGTCGCCGCTGGCCAGCCTCGGGTCTTCGGCCATCTCGGGGTCGTCGATGACCACGCAGAAATCCTTGAACTGCTGGCCGGTGATGGTGCAGAAGCCCACCCAGCCGTCTTTGGCCGGCTCCACCGAGGGGATCTCGATGGAGCGGGTGGCCCCGGTGCGGGCATCAGAGGCGTAGGCCGCATAGAGGTGGGCGTACACCACGAAGCTGGTGGTCATGGCCTCATAGGCCGACACGTCTACGTGCTCGCCCCGGGCGTTGTCTCGCCGGGCGGCCATCAGCGCGGCCAGCCCCAGAGCGGCGGCGTTGGCCGCCACCAGGAATTCCCCCAATTTGCCCCCCACGCCGAGGGGCATCTCGTTGGGAATGCCCCGGCTGTGGGTGGAGCCCACCCAGGATTGGAGGGTGAACTCGTTGGCCGGACGCTGGTCCCACGGCCCGCCGCGGCCCCACGGGGAAATCGACAGCAGCGCCAAAGAGGGGTTGCTTTCGTTCAACTCGGCGTGGCTCAGGCCCATAGCCTCGACCGTTCCGGCACCCAAGTCCTCCACCACCAGATCGGCGGTGGCCGCCAGCGCCAAGAACTGGTCCCGGCCTCCAGGGTCGTCCAAGTCGATCACCACGCTGCGCTTGCCCGCATTGAGGAACTGGAAAAACGCCCCGTCACCGGAATCGCCGCCCGCGGGCGAGCCCGATGCCGACCACGACCGCAATCGGTCGCCGCCGGGAGGCTCGACTTTGACCACCTCGGCTCCGGCATCGGCAAACAGCTTGGCGGTGTAGGCCCCGCCGATAGTGCGGGTGAGCTCCAGCACTCGCACCTGATCGAGCACCGCCCCATCAGGGGTGCCCAGCAGGCCTCCTTCGGCCATCTCGGGCATGGGTGGAGCTACCCGATGACCACGGGGTTGATCGGGCTGCCGGTAGCCCCGGTCACATTGAGCGGGGACACGGTCATGAAGCCCTCGTGGCACCCGTCGGCGGCCATCTCAGAGAAGCTCAGGAACTCCAGCATGTAGATGCCCGCGCCCACCAGCAGGATCTTGTGCACGGTGAGGAAGTCGTTCTCGTCGAACGGGATGACCTCGATGGCGGCGTTGTCGGACCCCACAGCCACGACATCCCTCTCGGCCAGCCACCTGGCACCGTCGTTGTTGATGCCCGGCTGGGCGAAGGGCTGCTCGGCGGTGGGGTCGGCTTCGATCGACCACCACATGTCGAGGTAGCCGGTGCGGATCAGCACGATGTCGCCCGCTCGCACCGGTGTGCCCTGGGCCTCGGCGCAGGCGGCCATGTCGGCCCCGCTGATCGGCGTGCCCGCCTCCAGCCACTTGTCGGCGCCCATGTGGGCCACCATGTCGAGCAGCACGGCCCGCCCGGCGATGGCGCCCACCTTCTCGATGCCCAACCGGGAGGCTCCGGTGTGGGTCTTCATGGCCTCCTTGGAGAAGCCGTTGTAGTGCTTGTCTTGGCCGTACACGTGGCAAAGGGCGTCCATGTGGCTGGTTGTATGGGAGGCGAACACCAGCACGTCCTCATGGGCCCCGGTGCCGTCGTGGCAGCCGTAGGCCGCATAGATGCCCTCGTCGGAGGCGTTCTGGAGGGTGAGCCGCATTGGCGTGCCCCGGTAGTCCATGATGGGCACACCCTGCGATTGGATGGGAATGCCCAGCGGGTACACCTTCCCAGTGGTGATCGACGCACTGGCCTCTTTCACCACTTCAGGGGTAAGCAGATTCAGCGCCCCCCGCTCATCCTCGTCGCCCCATCGTCCCCAGTTGTTCTCTCCCATGGCCGAGACCCTAGTGATGGCGGTGGCACCCGGTCACCCCGGCCAGCCGATCACCCTTCAGAGGAAGGCGGCGGGTTGATGCCGAGGGATCCCAATCGCCGCTCCATCAAAGGCAGCAGACCAGGAAAATCGGGGGTTCGCCGCAGTCGGCGGTCGAGGTATAGGCCAATGGACAGAAGTGTGGCGATCGACGCCCCCCAGTTGACGCCCAAGCGGATGAGCACGAACTCGTTGATCGAGGCGTGCCGAATCAGCCAGGTGTCGAAGCCGACGCTGGCGAACACCACCAGCGCCACCCCGAGGGTGACCCGGCTCATAGCCGCTCGGTACTCTGGGTGGGCTTTGACGGAGCGGTCCACCGACACCAGAAAGGAGAAGGCGTAGCCCATTGCGCTGCGGCCCATGGCGACCGATACCACCAAGGCCACCGCGGCCAGTGCCTTGACCCCGATGCCGATGCCAAAATACACCTCCTCGCTGTCGTAGATGATGCCCAGCGTTCCCCGGACCAGCAGATACAAGACAATGATCGGCATCACCCGGCCGAAGGGCAGGCCCCGGCGATAGCGGCTGACCTGGGCCTTGACAGCCCAGAGCGTCATAGCCCCGATGGCCCAGACCAGCCCTGCCACGCTGTTGAACAACAAGAACAGCACGATGGGCATGTATTGGTCGAATACATCGGCCCGGGTGGGGCCCGACGGCATCGGTGTTGATGGGGATGTGTCGTCGGTCATAAGGGGCTGCTCGGCGGCTCTAGCGAGAGAGGGCGAACCAGGCTCGGGCGGCGTCGGCGTCGCCGAAAGTCTCCACGCCGGGGCTGTCCAGCCCGATGCGCTCCCACGACAACAACAGCAGATCGGTGCCGCTGGCCCGCACGGCAGCGTCGCCCTTGACGTGCTCGAGGCTCATCTTGATACAGCCGCCGTCGTTGACCAGCAGCCATTCTCCGTCGCCATCGGAGCGGTGCAGATGCAAGCTGGAGTCGGGCAGGGTCATGTCCCAGTTGGCCACCGCGAACGGCAGCACCACCTCGAACAGCTCGCTCACCCCGTCGGCCCCCAGGTCGGAGTCGATCGGGCCGGGCTCCCCAAAGGCGGCTTCAGCGTCCCAGCGATGCACCGCAGTCTCATGGGCCATGCGGCGGAAGTAGAAGGCCATGGTGTTCTGGCCGGTCCAGCTCCACACCGGGTCGTCAGGATCGGCTCCGTCCAGCGCCTCCTGCACATAACGGTGTCCCTCTTCGAACCACTCCACGATGGCATCGCCTTCGGGGGGACGGGGGATCTCATCCGCGGGGATCATCTCGGTGGCTCGCTCGGCCACATGGCGCCCCACCGAGCGGTATACCCGGCCCACGTGGGACAGCAGCTTGTGCATGGTCCACCCAGGGCATGCCGGCACTGTGGTGGCGATGTCGCGCCGTCCGGCAGCGGCGATGGCCTCGCCGTCGGATCGCAGGGCTTGCCGATAGACGGCACGGTCGATGTTCATCCTGCGACGGTACCAACCCCAACCAGGCTCACCACTACATTGAGGCCATGATCGAAGCCAATTGGGACGTCGACACCCTCCGGGTATTCCTCCACATCCTGGGCGCTGCGGTGTGGGTAGGAGGCCAGGTAATTGTTGCCGCCCTCGTGCCGGCCCTTCGCAAGATCGGTCCCGAGGCCACCCAGGCCGCAGCCCAGCAATTTGCTCGGGTGGCGTGGCCGTTCTTCTGGCTGGCTGTGTTGTCCGGCCTGTGGAACCTGCTCGAAGTTGAATTCGAAGACGCAGCCAACAGCTACCACATCACTCTCACTATCAAGATTGTGCTGGTGATTGCCACCGGCGTGGCCGCCTGGCTTCACACCAAGGCCACCGACCGCCGCCGCATCGCCATGATGGGCTCGCTGTCGGGCGTGGCCTCCATCGGCGCCGTGCTGGTTGGGGTGGCCTTGTAAGTCCCTGCCTCGCTCCTCGATCAGAACTCGAAATCCCCGAAAATCTCGGGGAGGGTGAGGTCGAATCCCACCTCGAAGGCCGCCCGAGCTCCGAACAAGGAGTCCATCGCGGCACTGGCCATCTCGAAGGCAGCCCGAATCTCCACCAGAGCCGCTGAACCGACAACTGCTCGGGCTTCTATCAAGGCGTCGGCAGCCACTGCTCGGTTCTCAACCAACAGGGCATCAACCGCGTCGCATGCCACTTGGGCTCGACGCCGGAACTCCTTGGCCTCGATGACCACGTCCCGGGCGGCGTCGTAGACGTCTGCTGGGGTCTCGGAGTCACTGAACGAATACGCCAGGGCCGATGCAGAATGGACGTCGTCGGCGCCGCCGCGGTCGCCAGCGGCAGCTTGTATTTCGAAGACGGTTGCGGTGGCCGCGGCCAAGTTGGTTCGGGCCTCGGCCAATGCCCCCCACAGTTCGTCGGCGATTTCGGCGTTGTAGGCGGTGCGGGTCACCGCAAGAGTGGTCAAAGCCGATCGGAACTCGCCAATGGACTTCGCCCGGATGTCGTCGGCCACTGCGGCCTTCAAGTCGGCGGCCAGCGCGGTTTGCGCGGCGGCCAGCGACTCCTTGAGATAGGCGACTCGGGCGTTGGCCAACAGGATCAGCGCCTCATCAACCGCTCGATAGGCCGATCGAGCCCCCGCCAGTACCGACAGAGTGTTGGCCATTTTGACGTAGCCGGCTTCGTCGGAGTCCAAGTCGATTTCCCTTTCCCGCTCATCCACCAGGGCAACCAGGGCACGGGCTAGATGTCCCGAGAACGCATTGTCTTCAGCCGCGTTCCCATTGGCGGCATCAGTATCCCCGGCCCCCGCGCCGACGATGGCGCTGCTGGGCGTTTCGGACGCGGAGAAAGCGGCGGTTACTTCGGACAGCGTGCTGCGGGCGGCATCGGCGTAAGCGGCAACCGCGCCCTTTGCCCGCAAAGCCTCAGCCATAGCCATGACTGCGGACTTGTCGGCATCGTGGGCCGAAGCGTCAGCCTCGTCCTTCCAGCCGAAGATATCTGAGAAGAACCTGGCCCGCTGGGCCCCGTCGGCCGCCTCCCCAATATGAGCACAAGCACTCCGCAGTGCCTCAACCGCACCGGCGTAGTACCGGGAGTCGGCGACAACGCCCCCAGCGGAGCGCTCTGGGTCTGCTACCGGTTCAGCCATGGCCTACACGGTAGTTGGAACTGTCAAGAGATTCGGGCAGAGCAAGGCGACCTCATGCTCTCAATTGCATACGCCACCCCAGGGGAACCGAAATAGTACGGTTTGATCCAATCGGAACCAGGGATGTAGGAGCGGGAATATGTCAGAAGCCTTGACGCCGGAGGAGATTGCCCGAAAGATCAAACGCGCCGGAATCGGCAAGGCCAAGTTCGATTTCACCCAGACGTCCATCCTCGGAATCATGGCCGGGGCGTTCATCGCCTTAGGCGGTGTGTTCGCTCTCACCATCGCGGTCAGCCCGGAGTTGGGAACCGGACCGGCCCGACTGCTCATCGGGGTGGGCTTCTCGCTGGGCCTGTTCTTGGTGGTGGTTACCGGATCGGAGCTGTTCACCGGCAACAACCTCATGGTGGCCAGCTTCTTCAGCCGCCGCATAAGCGGCCCCGAACTCACCCGCAACTGGGCTCTGGCCTTCGTGGCCAACCTCGTCGGCTCATTGGTGATCGTGTTCTTGCTGTACTTCAGCCGGTGGTGGGCCCAGGCCGACTATGCCTTCTCGGTGCGGACCATCCAGATCGCCAACGACAAGGTCAACTTGTCGTTCGAGACCGCGTTCGTGCGGGGGCTGCTGGCCAACATGCTGGTGTGTCTGGCGGTGTGGATGGCGGTGGCCGGCCGCTCGCTGGTGGACAAGATGATCGGGATCCTCCTGCCCATCACCGCCTTCGTGGCCGCCGGCTTCGAGCACAGCATCGCCAACATGTTCTTCTTGCCCTTGGGCTGGCTGGTATCCACCGACGCCGACGCTCTGGCCGCTGCCGGACTTACCGCCGATCAAGTCGACCGCCTCAACTTCGGTTGGGTGACCCACAACCTCGTCGCCGTGACCCTCGGCAACATCGTCGGCGGCGCCCTCGTCGGCCTCACCAACTGGACCGTTTACCTAAGACGGCAGTAGCCGGAACACAGAGTTCTGCGTTCCATACTCCCCATCTACAAGTCACAACCTGTAGAAATTGGCTGATTCGACAGGCTAGGACCTGTATTTTCAACCATTGTGAGAAACTCCGACTTGGCCCGCAGCCAGCTTGACGACCGACTAAAGGATTTCCCTGCTCCAGGCGACTTGCTCCGCCCCCATAGGGGGTGGATCCGGGCAATCCGCGACGCCTTGGGCATGAGCTCTAGAGAGCTGGCCTCTCGCATGGGAGTCCGCCAGCAGACCATCAGCGACATCGAACGCAGCGAGCAGCAGCACACCATCCAACTCAACACACTTGAGCGAGCCGCCAATGCCATGGATTGCCGGCTGGTATATGCCCTCGTCCCCAACACCACCCTCGAAGAAGCCGTCAATGCCCAGGCAATGCAGAAAGCGACCCAACAAATCGAGACAATCGCACACCACAGTCGGCTAGAAGACCAGTCTGTCGGCAACAAAGACCTAGCTGACCGAGTCGATGAGCTTGCTGCTCGCTTTGCCGGAAGTCGCGGTTTGTGGACTGAACCGGATACTTCTCCGTGACTCGCACCGATTCGCAAGGGTCACCGCGCCGCGACTCGAAGCCAGCGCCTTCTTCTGCGCCCCCGACCCGGTAGCATCGAAATGGTCTTTGGGAGGAGGTGAATGTGGATCAGCCGGCTAGACGAAACATAATGGGTTTTCGGACCAGCGGGAGGCTCAAGAGCCTTGGGGCGGCAAGAAAGACGAAGGCTCGCCATCCCGACAGGATCTACCCGGCAGGCAACCGTCAATGGCAAGAAACATTCGCTGATCGGCTGGAACGGATCATCTCCTGTTACAAGACCCCCGACGAGCAGATACATGCTTCTCGTCTGAGGACTGAGACAAATCGAATCGTTGAGCAGCTCAAGAATGAAGTGACGATGAGGGGCGTTGACTGGCACAGCGTTGCGCCGCCTCGTCCAGTGGGAGTGGACAGCGGCGGAATTGTGCTGGCTTGGGA
>JAPPKI010000004.1 GCA_028820035.1 bacterium
GTCTATGGGTCACCCGGTGCAATCGGGCCATCTGCTCGGCCATCACCTCGGGGCTCCCCCGGTCCCAGCCGTCGCTCAAGATGACCACGGTGGCCCCCCGGGCCATACCCCGGATGCCCCACAGATCGTTGAACTCGGCCAGGGTGTCGCCCAAGCGGGTACCGCCCGACCAGTCGCTTACCGCATCGGCCGCCTCGCTCAACGCCCGGTCGGGGTCCCGCGATGACAGCTCCCGGGTGATACGGGTCAGCCGGGTGCCGATGGTGAACACCTCCACTCGGCGACGACCCACCACCGCGGCGTGGACAAAGCGGATGAGGGCCCGAGCATACGACTCCATCGACCCGGAGATGTCCAGCAACAGCACCACCCGACGAAGCCGCTCCCCAGGCTCGGTGTACCAGCGCCGCACCGGCTCCCCCCCACTGCGGATGGCGGCCCGCACCGTCCGGCGCAGCTCGGGATGCCCGGCGGTGCGGTGGGTGCGACGGCGGCGACGGGATCGGCGGGTGCCTCCGATGCGGGCCATGGCCGCCATGAGCCGGTGGGCCTCATCGAGCTCATCGTTGGTGAAGTCGGCGAAGTCCTTGTCGCGCAGCACTTCGTGGCGGCTCCATCGCAGGGTGAGGGTGGGATCACCGGGGTCTTCGTCGCCCCCGTCGTCTTCGGCCTCGTCGTCGCCGTCGTCGTCCACCACCAGGGTGATGGGCTGGGTGACCTCAACTACCGGCGTGGCCACCAGCTGCTGGGCGCCGTAGTAGGCGTCGAAGATCTTGTCGTAGAGCTCGATGTCGTCGGGCTCGGTCACCAGGGTGGCCCGGCCGGCCCAGTACACCGCGCTGCGCTGGTCCAGGCCCACCGCGCCGAGCGCCTGGTAGTAGTTCACCGACGACCCCACGGCCACGTCAATGCCCGCGCCCCGCAGCGCATTGACGAAGCCGACTGCGAGTTCGTCAGCCCGCACGGGCGATGGCGGGTAAGGCGATCAGCGAGAACATGGCCCAGATGCCGACACTCATCCGGCGCGGGCAATGGCCTGGTCGATCAGGCCGGCGATGCCCTGGTCGACCACCCGCTGCTGGTCTTCTCGGTACTTGAGTACCGATCCCAGGCTGGCCTGGGTGATCTCAGGGGTCAGCTCGGCGGCGCCGAGTCGGCCCAGCGCCAGACTCCAATCGATGCTCTCGGCCACGCCAGGAGGCTTGTACAGGCCCAGCTCTCGAAAGGTGGCCACCGCAGCGGCCACCTGTCGGGCCAACAGCTCGCTCACTCCGGGCGCCCGCCGGCCGATGATGGCCACCTCCCGTTCGAAGCCGGGATGCTCCACCCAGTGATACAGGCACCGGCGCTTGAGAGCGTCGTGGACATCCCGGGTGCGGTTGGAGGTGATGATGACCCGGGGGGGCGTGGTGGCCGCGAACCGGCCGATCTCGGGCACGGTCACCGCATAGTCCGACAGGATCTCCAGCAGGAACGCCTCAAACTCGTCGTCAGCCCGGTCTACCTCGTCGATCAACAGCACCGGAGGCGGGCCCTCGACACCGGCGATGGCCCGCAGCAGGGGGCGACGAATGAGGAAGCGCTCAGAGTAGAGCTCGTCTTCCAGGGCGTCGGCGGTTTCCCGGGTGGCGCCGCCGGTGGCCTCTGCGGTGCGCAGGTGCAGGAGCTGGCGGGAGTAGTCCCACTCGTACACCGCCTGGGCCACGTCGATTCCCTCGTAGCACTGGAGACGGATCAGCTCGCCTGTGGTCCAGGCGGCCAGGGCATTAGCCGTCTCGGTCTTGCCCACGCCTGGTTCGCCCTCCAAGAGCAGGGGGCGGTTCAGGGTCATGGCCAAGAACACAGCGGTGGCCAACCCCTCGTCGGCCAGGTAGTCACAGCCCGCCAGCCCGACGGCCACTTCGGCAGCCGTTACGGGCTCAGAACTCATAGCCCACCTCGGCGGCCGAAGAAGGCTGAGGGCCCAAAGGCTGGGCGTTAGCGTCCAGCGGCTTCGAGCGCCCGGCGGGTGAGCACCCGGGCGAGGTGCTCGCGGTACTCGGGCCCGGCGTTCAGGTCAGATGGCGGGTTGGTGCCCTCGGCCGCTGCTTCGGCAGCATCGGAGGCCGACGCGCCTCCGGCTAGGGCGGCTTCCACACCGGCGGCCCGGACAGGGATGCTGTCCATGTTCACCAGGCCCACGCCGGAGTTGCCGTTGTTCACGATGGCCGAAACGCCCACGATGGCCCAGTCTTGGGCCCGGCGGTTGAACTTCTGAAAGCCCCACGTGGCATCGGGCATCTTGGGCACCCGGATCTCAGTGAGCAGTTCGTCGTCGCCCAGAGCGGTCTCCAGGAAACCGGTGAAGAAGTCGTCTATGGCGATCTCCCGCTCGCCGCCCGGTCCCCGGGCCACCAAGGTAGCCCGCATGGCCAGCATCACCGAAGGCAGGTCGGACGCGGGATCGCCGTGGGCGATGGAGCCGCCGATGGTGCCGCGGTGGCGCACCTGGGGGTCGCCCACGTGGCTGGTGGCCTCGGCCAAAAGCCCGGCTTGCGACTGCACCAGTTCGCTGGTCTCCACGTCGCGGTGGCGGGTGAGGGCGCCGATGGCCAAGTGATCGCCGGCGTCGTTGATGTAGCTGAGGTCGTCGAGGCGGCCAATGTCCACCAGCACTGCGGGGGTGGCCAAGCGCAGCTTCATCAGGGGAAGCAGGGAGTGGCCGCCGGCCAGCAGCTTGGCCTCGTCGCCGTGCTCGGCCAGCGCAGCCAGCGCCTCTTCAGCCGATCCGGCCCGGATGTAGTCGAATGCCGCAGGAATCATGACGAGGCCTCCGCGCAGTGCAATACCGCTTTGACGATGTTGTGGTACCCGGTGCAGCGGCACAGGTTGCCCTCGAGGCCGATGCGGACTTCGCGCTCGGTGGGGTCGGGGTTCTCATCCAGCAGCGAGACGGCGGCCATGACCATGCCCGGCGTGCAATAGCCGCACTGGAGGGCGTGGCACTGGCGGAACGACTCCTGCATGGGATGGAGCACGTCGCCGTTGGCCAATCCCTCGATGGTCAACAGGTCCTGGCCGTCGGCCTGCACCGCCAGCATGGTGCAGGATTTCACCGACTCGCCGTTCACATGGATCGTGCAAGCGCCGCACGAGGAGGTGTCGCACCCGATGTTGGTGCCGGTGAGGCCAACCACGTCGCGGATGTAGTGAACCAGCAGCGTGCGCGGCTCCACATCGTGGCTGTGGCTGTCCCCGTTAATCGTTACCGTTACTTCCACGGCACCTCCCTACTTGTTTTCCGGGTCCGCGAGAAATCTAGTACAACCGCCCCCGCACTGGTCACCCCGAACGCCAAACCGCAATCCCGACAGGCTGCATGACATCTCAATATCCTTCGTAGAGACGGGGGAGGTCGATGAGCTCTACGTCGGGGCGGGTTTTGGCGGCGGCTGTTAGTTCAGAGGTGAAGCCTTGGGCGGAGAACAGGAGGCGTTTGGCCGTTGCCGACATGGTGACTCCAGAGCGGCCAGCCAGCAGGTCGGCAAGTTCGTCGAGGCGACTGAGCGCGTCTGCGCCTAGCTGATAGGCCTTGGCCTCGCCGATCAGCTGGATGACCTTGGTCTTGCCTTTCCGGGGGCCGCGTTGGAGCGCCACCACGTCCAACTCGAAGCTCTGACGACGTCGGCGGTCGTTGACCTGTACAGAAGCAGATGGTTCAGCAGGGCCGCCCAGAGTGTCCTCTGAGGCGTAGCGATCTACCCACCAACGGCATATCGACTCAAAGTGGGGGCCGACGATCTGAGAGCGGTAGGTAGCCTCTGCGTCGGCCCACACCTCGAGCGCTTGGCGATCTTCTAGCCGGGCGCGGTGCCGCCGGTTGATCAGGTGGTGGAAGCGCACAATCGGATCGGCCACCCGGTAGACCGGCCGCCTATCGGCCAGCAGGTCCTCGTGACGGACGACGAAACCGGCGGTGGTCATCACTCCCAAGTGATGGCTGATGTCATTGGATGTCCTTCCCAGCGATTCGGCGATCTTTGCCGGTGATGTCCGACCCCCGGCCACCGCTTGCAGCAAGGAGTAGTAGGCGGCCTCGTCGGTGACCCGGGGGTCTTCCCGAAGCAGATAGTCGTCCTCCCGAAATAGGACATGGGACGGGTTCAACACTGTGGCGGCCAGCCACTCGGGTAGATCGTCACCACGAGCAGGAATTCCGACAGCCGCAGTCAAGTCCTTGTAGCCGGCGGCGCCGCCCATCACGGTGTCCACTGCGAATGCCGCGCCGAGGTCTTCGATGTCCCAATAGCCACGGGCTTGTCGGTAGTCGAATGGAGCTAGCGGCATGTCCAGCGTCGCCCGACCTCGCAGGGGTGATGTGCCGCTCAGGATTTGGGTCATCACCGACATGGCCGAACCGCACAGAACGATGCTCACTGGTGCTGTCCAACTCTCAGCCAGGCCGCCGGCCGCGGCTTCGTCCATTGCAGCCTGGGCCGCAGAGTCCAGCTCTGGGCTGTTCTGCTGGAGATAGGAATACTCGTCGATCACCAAGAGCTGAGGTTGAGTTCCGCTCATCCCCAATAGGCCCACTGCCTGCTGCAAGGCATCGCTCCAGTCTCGGAACGGCTGGGGCGGCGCCCACTGAAGCTGTCGGCTAAGGCTGTTGGCGAACCGGTCCAGAGCGGGCCTGCGCTCTTCCCGCAACGCCAAGTGATAAACCCCGCCCACCGCCTCTACCAAACGGCGCAGCAAGTAGCTCTTGCCGTAACGACGCCGGCCATACACGATGCCCAGTCGAAGGCCTGGCCGCGGAGACAACACGAAACGCGACAGGTCTTCCCACTCAACCTCCCGGTTGTAGAGACTCGACGGCCTCATCGACACCTTCACCTGTTTTCCTCCTTAAGTATAATTTCACTTAATACAACTTCACTTATTATAATTACAGTTCTCCTAATTGGCAACAGGGAGTCAGCTCAGATCGGCTACCAGACAAGCAAGGTAAACCGGCGATGGCCCGGTTACCGTCTTTTGAGATGTCAGACGCACCGTTGATAGGCCGCTACCTGCGCAATGAGGTGGGCATGCCCCAAAGCCACGTGTTCATGACCGGCTACTGGCGCCGCAGCCCCGGCTGAGGATCAGATGATCGACCTCCTCAGCGCATTCGGCATCGTCTTCGTCGCCGAGTTGGGCGACAAAACGCAGCTCGCGGCTGCCGGTTTCGCCACCCGTTATCGCGTCGCACCTGTGGTGGCCGGTATGTGCGCCGGGTACGTCGTGGTCAGCACGATTTCTGCTGTGATCGGTGGATCGGCGGGAAACGCGCTGCCCACCAGCGGCATAAACCTTGCGGCCGGGATTCTGTTCATAGCGGTCGGAGCATTCGGGATTTGGTCGGCCGGACGCTCCGATGACTCTTCGACTGCCGATCCACCAAAGGACGATAAATCCCTGTTGAAGGGGCGATACGCCGCTTTCAGCGTCGCCGCCAGTGTGGCCAGCGCCATCATTGTGGCCGAGTTGGGGGACAAGACGATGTTGGCCACGATTGCTCTGGCCGCTCGCAATGACGCATTGATGGTGTGGATCGGGGCCACGCTTGGGATCTGTGCCGCGGGGCTGTTGGCCGTGGCTTTGGGCCGAGCACTCGCTCGCAGGCTGCCGAGCATTGTGATTCGCCGGGTCGGTGGATTGATCTTTGTGGCGGCAGGCATCGCTGTTCTTGTTGTCGGCGCTTGACCCCCAGTACACCCCGGCTAATCCCGTGTTCGTCTAGGACTGGTCCTGGCCGGCTCGGGCCTGGGCCAAAAGCGCGATGACGGCGGGTTGGGCGCCGCTGGCATCGGCGAGGGGTTCGGGAAACGGGACGCGGGCCATTCGGGCACCGGCTGGCGTCACCGCTCGGAGCGTGACCCCGTATCGGTCGATACCCACCATAGAGGACTCACTGGCGTCTCCGAGGCCAGCCAGTACCTGGACATACAGCAGATTGGCGTCGGCATGGTCGTCGTTCATGTGCTCAATGATCCCACCAGCCGCCGACCACAGCGGGTCGACTCCTGCGGCGCAATATTCATCGCTGCTCACCCAGCTCATGTGGCCGAATCCCCCCACGTATCGACACTGCTCCACATCGAGGCGCCAGAAGTTGAAATCGGTGAAATCGGCGTAATATGACGCATAGGGGTGGACATCGAGATAGCGGTCTCGCAGGGAACCAGGATCTTCGAGCACCTGCAATCGGCCTACCAGCGTGAGGCGAGCCCGACCCAAGGGGTCGCCGTCGCCCCGCATCATCCACCAGCAGCATGCTGGCCCGGTCGTCGCCCCGGGCGTTCACGGTGTGTTCAGCCATCTCCGAGACGAGGACAACGGGACAACCCGCATCGTCCGGCACTTGTGAGACGACGCTGCCATAGGGATAGCCGTCGGCCGTGAGGGTGGAAAGGGTGGCCAGCTTGGCCGCGGCCACCAGGGTGCGCGACAACTCGGCATCAGTCGGGAACGACGAGGGATCCCCGGCAATCGGGGGTCCCGCTTCTCCCCCACCGTGCGATGTGGGGCGATTCATGGCGAGGAGACTCCTTCCGTGGGTGAGCGGTGAAATTGTAGGTCAGTTGGGGGGTTTAGCAGCCAATGTTAGGGAAGCCTATCATTTATAGCAGTGCGCTGCTCCTGGCTGGAGATATCCCTCATCCTGGTCGTCCTTACCGCCACACCCATTGCCTTCGGTGTCTGGTCGCGCCGACAAACAGACAATTCGGGACCCATGCTGGTGGCCCATGTTGCCGGCGTCCCCTTTGCGTTGGCGCTGTTGGCATTCTTCGTGCTGTTGAGTTTGCGCTGCGGAGCATTGGAGATCACCACCGCACAAGCCTGGAACGCCATGTTCGACTACGACACCACCGACCAGGGGCAGATCGTGGTGCGAGAGCTGCGAGCGCCTCGTACCCTCATCGGCGCGGCAGCTGGAGCCTGCTTCGCCCTGGCCGGTGCCATCACCCAGGGAGTCACCCGCAACCCACTGGGTGCTCCCAGCATTCTCGGGATCAACGCCGGTGCCTCATTCGCCATTGTCACGGCGATTTTCGCCGCCGACGTGGTGACCC
>JAPPKI010000274.1:0-4880 GCA_028820035.1 bacterium
CGCCCAGCACGACGTGGTGTTGCGCCGCCGCAATGCCCCCGATCTCTACCTCAGCCTCGCTGCTAGCGACATCAGCCGGGCCAAGACAATCGAGTGTCTGGCCCGCCTTCTCTGCAAGATTTCCGCTGACTCCCCCGAGGCAATGGATGACGCCATTGAGGCCGCCTTCCCCTGGGTTGAATTCCTTTCACCCGGTGGCCGTCGCGAATTCGCCGAGGACCTGACGCGGACCATTCTGGCTTCCGCAAGCGTCGAAAACTACAAACAAGTCGAGCTCACCATCGATTCTTGGCAGAACACCGCCGAGATCCTCAGCGATCCCGAACTCACCGCCCTGCTCTCCGGTCCCTTCACCATCACCCACGGCGGACGCGTCATTCCTCCCCCTGCCGTCGACTGATGCCCCGGCGCCGGGACCGCGTCGCACCACCACCGCTCAAAGGCGGGTGGGACTGCCGCTTCGACAACAATGCCGCAGCCAAGTCCTGGGAACAACTCAGCGCCTCTGCCCCCAACAACGCCAGGAAGGCGTGGGAACTCATCACCGCCGACCCTCGGCGTTGGGATAAGCGCCAAAAGCCACTCCAAGACGACTTGGCCACGGCAGTGGTCAATGGCATCGAGATGCCCCAGTGGCAATACGAGGTCACCGGCGGCGGCCGCATCTGGTACTGCATCGACGACGACAAGAAAACCATCTGGGTAACCGCCGTCCACTCCGGCCACCCCAAAGCCACCGAGTAGTCATTCTGCCGTCGGTGGCAAGCTGTCACAGGCAGGGGATAGATTGCCAGCGATGGCAGAAATAGAAGTTTCAGACAGGGAACGGCAACTCCGCAAGCGCTGGTATGAAGCGCATCGAAGGCGATTCTTGGCGGATGAGGTAGGGCTCAGCCAGATTGACGGCAACTACGCAGGGTTTGACGCCAGCGCCGCGGAGGCTTTGGAGTTGCTGGTGGGCCTTCGGCGATCGGGCGGCTTGGATGCCTTCATTGGGGAAATTCGCAAGTGGGCGGTGAAGCCCGGCACGCTTGCTTTCAACGGGCACAGCGGCCAAATGATGTTGAACCAGTTGGCTAAACATTCTGACGATCCCGAACGGTTAGCCAGGTTACTGGCCGAATCGCTCAGCGAACCGGGCTCCGAACGGGATGCTGTCAGCAAAATCGCCACCCTGGTCGCCTACGTGGAAGAGATCAAGGTCGGCAGCCACCCGGCACCTGGGCATGTCCCATTTCTGTGTTCGTATTTCTGGGGACTCGCCAATCATCAACGCTGGCCGGTGATTTGGACGAGCGGCGCCTCCTACATTGAATACTCCACCGGGGAAAGCCTGCCCGAAGACCAAGCAGAAAAGTACGGGTTCTTCCTGAAATGCATAAGGGAGCTCACTGATGATCCCGTCGAGTTCGAGAAGACTGCCTCTTGGTGGCAGAGCCAGGGGCCTGTATTTCTTGACGAGGTGCTGGCTGATCGCGCTTCGTTCGGTTTGGAGGCCGAGTTGGCGACAGAAGAGGACTTGGGGCGCAACGCCCGCGCCTTGGTGAGCGTCGCCAGCTTTTGGGGCAAACGGCTTGCCAATGATGTCGAAGAGGCACTCGGACGTGCAGTCACCGTTGGCAAACCCTCGGTACACCTCAAGCAGGGCAATCCAAGATCTGACCTCTGGGTGGACTGGCGAGTCCAAAGTTCACATGCGAATGACCTCAATCTGCGGGTTTGGACAGTTCCTCAGGGCGCAGCGGTGGGCTTGCGGCCCGGGGTCAGAACCAAGGGCTGGAGGAAGAAAATCGCCGAGGTCCTCGACCGGGCCGATTATCCGGGCTGTCGCGTGCTCGGAAATGCCAACACCCCCATCGGCGACGATGTTGGCCTGTTAGGCGCACACGGCGGGGAAATTGTCTACGGACGGTGGTTGGACCGGGAGAACTTTGCAGACCTCGACTTGGCGGCCACGGTTGTTGAGACGGCTAAGCAACTGAAGCCGCTGTTCGACGAGATGTCGGCCCTCGCCACCGGCTCATCGACCGCCTCGCCGGAAGTGCCCGACGACGATCCCCTCAAGCCGATCGTGGACGAGTGGTTGGCCGAAACTGACTACCCGGCCCAGTGGCACAAAGACCGATTGGCCCAGCGCGAGCGCTTCGCGGAGCTTCTGGCGCCTGACAGGATCTCGATTGACGACTGGCCAGAAATCCGCCGCATTTGGACTACGAAAGAGGCTGGCGGCGCAGGGGCGATGGGCACTTTGAACAAGACACTCAAGGATGTCGACGAATCTGAAATCCGCAGATTCCTAGAGATTGTTCGCTACCTGTGCTGGGGGAAAGATCCCGACGTGGAGCGCATCCATCGAGTTCTCGAAGATGACGAGATGCGGTTTACGGGATTGGGTGAGTCTCTGGTCATGAAGTTTCTGTGGATCACCCACCCGGAATTCTATGGGAGCATCTACAAGTATTGGGACGAAAACGGCAAGCAGGCAGTTCTCAGAAGTCTCAACATCGAGGAGCCAAGCGGTTCCCGGGCCGAGAAGCAATATGAGTCCACCCGGCTACTCAACGCACTGGCCGAGCCGTTCTTTCCTGGAGACACAATGGCCCAGTCGGAGTTTCTCTGGTGGGTGCGCCTTCGATCCGACGAGCCAGAGAACGAAGTACCAGGGACTGGGGAGCCTGACCTAGACGACGACATCGACCCGATAGAGGGACTGGCTGGGGAGCTGTTGATTCAACGGGAGTTCTTGGACGACGCGGTGGCCCTGCTGGAGGACAAGGGGCAGGTGATCTTCTATGGGCCGCCGGGGACGGGGAAGACCTATTTGGCTCGCAAGTTGGCCGAAGCCCTCACCGCTGACCCGAGCCGTCGGGCGTTGGTGCAGTTTCACCCGTCTAGTTCCTACGAAGACTTCTTTGAGGGATACCGGCCCGAAGCCGAAGAAGGCGACATGACTTATCGACTCACCCCGGGCCCCCTTGCGCTTATGGCTGAACGGGCGGAGGAATCCCCTGCTCGTCAGCATGTGATGATCATCGACGAGATCAATCGGGCCAATCTTCCTAAAGTGCTGGGCGAGTTGCTGTTCTTGCTGGAGTACCGGAACGAGAGCATCCAGACCCTCTACCGGCCCGAGGAAGAGTTCGCGTTGCCTGCCAACCTGTGGTTCATCGGCACCATGAACACCGCCGATCGCTCCATCGCCCTTGTGGACGCCGCCCTGCGCCGCCGGTTCCATTTCATCCCGTTCTTCCCAAACCGCAAGCCGATAGCGGGGCTGTTGGATCGCTGGCTCGAGGCGAACGATGAACCTCCGTGGGTGGGTGAGTTTGTGGCACAAGTCAACGACGAACTCAAAGATGCATTAGGTGGGGACGACTTGCTTGTCGGGCCAAGCCACTTCATGAAGGCGGGCTTGGACGCCGAAGCTGTGCGGCGAATTTGGGAGTACAACATCGAGCCGTTCATCGAGGACCAGTTCTTCGGCGACCAAGCGGAGATCGAGCGGTTCAGGTTTGCCAATGTCTATCAGCGGTACCGCAGCTATTCGGGTCAAGACGAACTGGAGGCGGTCCAAGAACAGCCCGCAACCACCGTGCCATCCGACGAGAGCGACGAATCGCAAGAAAACCGACGCGGCGAGGCGGAGTGAGCGACACGATCACGCTCTACGAGTACGAGCGGAAATCGCATCGGATCTCTGAATCCCAATCGCGTCGCCTTGCCTCCGTGGGGAAGGGCGCGATCACCGTAGAGCCGGAGGCTCACCACGGTTACTACTCAATCACCGCCCAGAACATGGTAGGCACCCTGGTGGTCGATGATCTCCGGGTGCTGATCCGCCCGAAGATCCGCCCTGAGAACCTGTTTCTGCTGCTGGAAGTGGGCTTGGACCCAAATGCTTGGCGGCAGGAGGCCTTCGACTTCGCGACCAGCTCCGACCTCTTGCCTTCGGTAATTGCCTTCTACGCACGCACTTTGGAGACCACCCTGGCCCGAGGACTCCTTCGCTCGTACCGCCATACCGAGGAGCGGCTGGTGGCACTGCGGGGACGTATCGACATGGCCGGACAGTTCCGCCAAGCAGGAATCCGGGTGCCGGTGGCGTGCCGATTCGACGAGTACACCTCCGACATCGCCGAGAACCGCTATCTAAAGGCCGCGACCCGATTGGCGCTGAGGGTTCCCGGTGTGGCTCCAGAGGATCGTCAAAGATTGCTCCGGGAGGTCGTCTCACTGGAGGATGTGGCCGACGTCCACGTTGAACCTGACGAATTCGACCAAATTGCATTCACCCGTTTGAACGCCCACTATCAGCCTGCGCTGCGCCTCGCCCAGCTGCTGCTCGCGAACTTGACTCTGGCTGACCGGCGCGGGCACAACGCCGCTTCGTCGTTCCTGGTGGACATGAACCAACTCTTCGAAGACTTTGTCACTCAGCGGCTGCGACGGGCGTTGCGGGGCCGTCTCGAAGTAGTGAGCCAATTGAACTCCCATTTGGCAACTCGCAACCAAGTGCCGATCCGGCCCGACCTGCTATTCCGAAGAAAAGGCCATGAGGTCTTCGTGGCCGATATCAAGTACAAGCTCACTGACGATGCCCGGGCCCGGACCAGCGACTACTACCAGCTATTGGCGTACACAACCGCTTTGGATCTGCCAGAGGGAGTGCTGATCTACTGCGTAACAGACGGGGGCCGTCCCGAACGGACCGTCACCGTCCGCCACGCCGGGAAGCTCCTCCACACCCTGGCCATCAATCTCAGCGGGTCGCCCACCGAAATAGCCGCAGAAATCGCCATGGCCACCACCTGGATCAATCAGCGTGCCCAGACAATCCGCCCGTTGATTGCGCCTGTTCGACGAAAGCCAGCAGCTTGATC
>JAPPKI010000274.1:4890-7083 GCA_028820035.1 bacterium
CCCAGAGGCTTGCGGCAAAGTGAGCTGGGATAAACGCCAACGCTGGTAGGCAGCCGCCTTTGCTGGTCGCGGCCTGGGGCTTGTCCTTCGTTGCGAATCTCACAGGCGTGTCCTTGGTCACGAACCCGATGAGCTTGTGGTTGGCCGGTGGATGGCTTGTGGCCTCAGCGATGTACGCGTCGATCTCATGCAAATCGCCAGGGTCACAGCGCACCATCAGCTCGAGGTTGTCGGATAGGCCCTTATCCGTGAGGTTTGCCGAGCCGACCAAGGCAGCCACTGCTTCATTCCTGCCACCTAGTAGAGCAACCACCGCCTTACCATGGGCGATTTTCTTGACCGGCTTCTGTCGATACCAGTTATGTACCTTTACGTCGTCTCGGCGCAGGAACGCAGCGGCGACCCTTCGATCGTCTTCTGTCGCGACTGCGAATGATTGCTCAGTCATATCACCAATGACGATTGTGACCGGTTGGCCACTGCCGACTTGCCTGGCCAACCATGCCAGTCCCTTGACGGAGGCGGACCCCGTGCAGACCACCACGTCGGCACTGCGGTGCTCGTCTAGAAAAGCCTTAATCTTGCGAGCAGGTTGAGATGGGCCTCGGCCATTCACGGTGTCGGAGGCTAGACACTTACCGCCAGCTGCGCCACAGCGGATTGCAACTGAAGGCAGCGCGGCCTCAGGCTCTACGGCTGCTCCTCTGCAACATCTTGGGGATGGTGCAGTCGGTCAAGGACAAGCTGTCACTGGTCGTGGGTAGTGTGCTCAGCATGGCAAATGAGGTCGTGACCAGGGATTTCGAGGTCACTGCGACGATACCTGTGGTTGATCCGGCGGACATGTCGGGTGACGAGCGACGGGCCGCACTGGCATCTGTACGCCGTGTTGAGGCTCGGCTAGCCGGATGGAAGACACGGCTCATTGGAGCCGAGCGCGATCAGCATGGCGTAGGCGCAGCCGAGATGGCTGTTCGAGAGGAGCTTCAGGCTTCCAAGCGGGAAGCTAAGCGGGACGTGGAAACTGCAACCAGCTTGTCGGGGCTGGCCGAGACTTGGAGGGCTCTCGAAGCTGGGGAGATCCCCCAAAAGCACGCCTGGCTGATCGCCCGAGCTTCAGCAGAGGGGCCGATTGATGAGACCGCCTTGACTGAAGCGGCTAGACACCAGCCCTACGACCAGTTTGCCCGCACCCTCCGCCAGCAGCAGCGGGATCTCTCAACCGATGACGGCCAATCGATTCTGGACCGTCAACGCGAGAAGCGCACAAGGAGGATGTTCGAGAGCCGGGAAGACGGCATGTTCGTGGTGTCTGGCGAATTCGACCCCATCACCGGCAATCGGATCGCCTTGGCCATCTCCGACAAAGAGCGAGAACTGTGGCGCAAAGAAGACCCGAAGAGTCGCCGCACGCCGCAGCAGCGGATGGCCGACGCGCTGGCTGAGTTGATTCTCGAGCCGAAGTCAGGCCAGCCGCCTCGAACCGCATTGCTGGTGATCGCCGACTACGACGCCGTTCACCGGGAGTTGGTCAACGCCCGGCTGTGCGATGGCACGCCCATTCCGGTGGGCGAGCTGCGTCGGTTGGCCTGTGATGCCGACATCTTGCCCGCTGTGTTCCGAGCCAAGACCCAGGAGCTTTGGCTGGGCCGGAAGCGGCGGATAGCCACTGAGGCCCAGCGGGCCGCGTTGGCACTGCGGGACAAGGGCTGCATCGGTTGTGATGCCAACCCCGCCTGGTGCCAAGCGCACCACATCCAGCCCTGGTCCTGGGGCGGGCCGACTAACCTCGACAACTTGGTGCTGGTCTGCGCCCGCTGCCACCACAACATTCACGATGACGGGTGGGAAGTGGCCCAGTGCCCCATCACCGGGCGATATGACCTGAGGCCACCGCCTGAGCCGTTCCCCGAAACCGGTACGGCTATCGACCGACCACCTCAGCGAAACCCAGTGCTCTTGAGATGAAGATCACCAACTGGGCAAGCGGCAATGCCCGCGGCTGGTCCCCGATGTCCCGGAAACCGGCAATCGATAGCCGCCAAACCGCACTCGTACCTTGACAATTGAATGGAGAGAGGTTGCGTGGACAGCCGCCGCCTGCCTCGGCCTACACCAAGTTTTCGACGAAGCCTTCTAGTTGGCGGAGGTTGCGGACTTCGAAGACTCCGTCGCAGTGGACACCGTATTCGG
>JAPPKI010000106.1:0-6224 GCA_028820035.1 bacterium
AATGCCAGAGCATCGCTGTCGGCCCAGATGCCGTCGAGGTCGGGATTGGCGGTCAAGGCGTCTTGGGCCAGCCGGAGGCCTTCCTCAGCCGTAAAGCTGTTAGCGCTCTGGTTGAACACCACTTCGATGCCAGGGTTGTTTTCCATGGTGTGCTCGAAGCCCTCGCGGCGCTTCTCCACGTACTCGCTGGCACCCGGGCCGCCGATGCGGGCGATCTTGCCCGATCCGCCAAGTTGCTCGACCATCCACTCGGTCTGCTTGGTGCCCTCAACACCCCAATCGGTGCCGATGAAGCCGATCTCCGGGGCAGCCTCCTGAACGCTGTCGCCGGTGGACAGCATGGGAATGCCGGCGGCCGCGGCGGCCTCATAGGCGGGAATGAGCGCTTGGCGGTCGCCCGGCGAGGCGATGATTAGATCAACCCCCTGGGTCACGAAGTCCTCAATCTGAGCCACTTGGTCTTCGATCGCGTACGCGGCATCCGCGGCGACGAAGTTCCAGCAGTTCTGGGCGCCGAAATCACGCAGCCCGGCTTCGAGGTCGCGGAAGTACAAGATGAAGGTGGCCAAGTTGGCGTACCGCACCTCGTAGATTTCTTCGCACCCCCTGTCGCCCGACGCGGTGTCGTCGTCATCGTCGTTGCCGCACGCCGATGCCACCAGCCCAAAGGCCAACAGCAGCGCTAGCAGCTTGAACAACAGGTTCTTGGTTTTCATTGTGTTCCCCTCCGGGTGTTTATGGTTGCTCCGACGTCGAGGGGGCCGATTGCTCGGCCTGCTCCACGTCTTGGAGTTCTTGGTCTGCCGAGCGAGCCGATTGCTCGGCTAGCTCGATGGCGCGACGTTCTTCGTCGAGTTCATGTTCCACTTCGACTTCGATTGCGGTGTCCTCGCTCCGGTTGGCCCACCGCTCCAGGTAGCGGCGCAAGAACTGAGAAGTCATTGCCAGCACGAACACCACACCGAGCCAGACGTCCTGCATGTTGGAGGACACATTGAGGAGATTCAGGCTGTTGCGAATCACCCCGATCAGTAGGACGCCAGCCAGGGTTCGGGGAATCGAGCCCCGTCCTCCGAACAGATTGGTACCCCCGAGCACCACGGCGGCCACCGCATATAGCTCGGTAAGCACCGCGGCATTGGGCTGGCCTACGTTGACCCGCCCCAACAAGGTGAAGCCGCCGACGGCAACAGCCAGGCCCCCCAAAACAAACACCGTGACCCGCACCCGGGTGACGTTGATGCCAGCTCGGCGGGCTGCTTCGGCGTTGCCCCCCACCGCGTAGATCCGCAATCCGAACCGGGAATATCGAAGGATGATGTGGTAGACGACGCCAAGGCCTAGAGCCACCCAGATGGGCATCCGCAGTCCGATGAACTCTCCGCTCCACCACGCCTTCCATCCGCCGGGGAGGTTGCCCACGGTGTTGCCCGCGGTGATCTCCCGAGCCAGGCCTCGGGCCATGATCAGCAGCCCCAAGGTGGTGATGAACGAGGGAACTTTTAGCACCGCAGTAACGAGTCCGTTGAACAGACCGGCGGCAATACCCACACCCACCCCGGCCAGCAGGCCGAGCACGATGCTGTTATTGCGCACCATGGTCTCGGCCGCCACCACGCCGATCAGGGCCAACACCGACCCCTGGGATAGGTCCAACTCGGCCGCGATGATCACCAGGGTCATTCCGAAGGCGGCGCAGGCCAAAAATGACGTTTGCAGCAGGATGTTCTGAAGATTTCCAGTGGTCAGGAACACGTCGGACTTCACGGTCATCACCGCGCCCAGGATGACGACCACGAAGATCGCGAATCCGGCCTCCACCACCCGGGGAATAGCAACCCGGATCCTGTCCCAGCCAATGGCGGCCCCCGGCTGGGTCATGGGGCCACCCGATCGTTTGATCGGCTGCGGTGGGCAGTGATGCCCTCGACTACCAGGCTGACCAACGCGTCGAGATAGAGCTCGCCGGCGTCGGCCGTGGATCCCCGGGGATCGCCGATGACGCCGACCGGCGACAGAGCGGCCATGCCCTCAGAGCGCAGCTTGGCACTGGCCGACGCGGCCGGCCCCACATGACCGGCGACTGCCGACGCCATGTCCACCCGATCCGGGGCGATGGCCAGCATGATGCTGGTCTCGAAGTGCCCTCCATGGGTTCCAACCAGCTCTCGATCCAAACTGAGCTGATCCTCGGCTACCCGATGGACGGCATCCCGTTGGGCGGGCCAGTCGTCGAACGAGACCACCCGGCTCTGCTCAGTGGGTTCCAACTCGGCTATTGCTGCGGCCATTGCCCCCACATTTCCGGCATGGCCAGTAACCAGGTAGGCGCTCCGGAAACCATGGCCCAGCAGGGTTTGGATCACTTCCGCAAGCACCGCCTGAAGAGTGGGGTCGCTCAAGCTGGCCGTTCCGGGAAATGCCAGATGGTGATGGGAAGCACCAACGGGAAGGCAGGGCACCACCACGCACTCCCCCGTTTGAAGGGCCGCCCGGTCGGCCACTGCCTCAGCGATGAGGGCGTCGGTATCCAGGGGTAGATGAGGACCGTGCTGCTCCAAGGCACCCAGCGGGATCATCACATCCAGCGGACCTTGCTCGAGCCGCTCGCCCAGAGTCGTCCAACTCATCGCTCCCAGTCGCACGGGCGCCTCAGAGGTCGGTGAGAGTGGCGTCGAGGTAGGTGGGCTTTTGCGGGCGGCCGACGCCGATCACCACCTGTACCAGGGCTTCCTTATCAGTGTGGTTGCGCAAACCGTGCATGATCCCGGCAGGGCTGTAGATCATCTCCCGTTCTCCCAGGACCGTATCGACGATCCGCCCGTCGTCGTCCTCCCACCATGCGGTCAGCTCCCCCTTGACCACGAAGAAGACCTCTTCTACCTCGTGGGCATGCGACGGGGCCACGGCCCCGGGGGGCATCATCATCACCGACAAAGTGAAGTTGTCGGCCGTGACCGTTCCGGGCTCGTAGTGCTTGCCGGTAATGCTCGCCCCCACCATCCGCACGTGGGCCCGGCGGTATTCCTCCTTCAGGTCCCCTTGCGCAGCAAACGGCTCCCAGTCCAGTTCCTTGCTCCCGTACCGCTGGACATGCTCGGAGAATTCAGCATCAGTGAACTGACTCGCCATGCTCGTCCCTCCCCCCTAGTTGCTTCAGTGCTCGGTATCTTAGTTTCTAAGTGTTGTCGGCGCTCAGGGACTCCCAATCCGACAAACTGGGGACGGCGCTAGGCAAGTTGGCGCTTACGGGCGAGGGTGATCGTTTGGCCCGGTCGGGATGGCGCAATCAAGACGGCGCCGGCCTGGACTTCCCGGTTGCTGCTCTTTCGTTTCGTCGGAGGAGACAGGGGCGGAGTTGACGTTCCCTCTTCCTGACGGCGGTTGCTGCTCTTTCGTTTCGTCGGAGGAGACAGGGTGATCGGCTGGTTCATGGTCAATTCCAAGATCAACCCGGCCGCGCCCTGCGTGAGGTCCAGGGCTTCGGACTCCCGCTGGGCTGGGCCGAAGCCAGCCACTGCTCGACGGCGGAGCAGCACGGGGTCTTGGACAGCAAGGTGGTCGTGAAGCACGACGCCAGCGGGAACGAACACCAGCCATCGCCTCGTGAGTGAATGGAGAGATCGGGCCCCGACCACCGCCATCGCTCCGCCTGCCACCGCCACGGCCACTCCAATCGCCCAATGCTCGGCAGCCAACAGCAGCGGTCCGCTGACGGTGCCGCCCACCGTGATCGCGGCCGCCACCGGCACCGGCCCGGCCAGCAGCAGCGCCGGTGGTCGCAGCAGGAGCCTGACTTCGTCGCCGTAGGAGATGCCGTTCACAAACACATGGCCCACCGGCGCGCTCAGCGCCACTGCGGCTACCGCGGCGGTAACGGCGGCCACCAACGCGACCTCACCCCAGTCGGCACCCTGCCTCCCCGCCCAAACCAGGGCCACCACCGCGGCGGGTACGGCCAATCGGACAATGACCAGGGTGGCCGGATGCACCAACAGAGAGCCCACCAGCACCACGCCCCACAGCACCCAAAGCCCCACTGAAGCAGTCGAGCGCCAAGCCGCGGCGGTCTCGTGCAGCCCATCGGCCAACATCGGCCCAGCAGTAAACGGCAACGCCGCCCACCACACCCGCACCACCCAGGCCCAAACTCGATCCCCCCAGAGACCCCTCACCTGCCCCACTACAGCATCTCCTCTTTCAAGACCAAAACCAGCCTTTCTCTTGGGCATCGAGTGACCACCACCGGGTCTAGAGGCTGTCTAGAACTGGGTAGAAGGTAGTGCCGTCGGGCAAGCGGTACGTGTTGAAGCCCCTGCGGTCCAAGGTGAGGATGTTTGGCACAGCCAGCCGCTCTGCCAGCAGCACCAGGGTGGCATCGGCAAAGTCCATGGGAGTGTCGGCGTAGCGCTGCATCAACTCGGTGGCAGCCTGGATGTCCGCGGACTCACACATCCCGTGCACCTGCATTCCACTTTGAGAGATGAACTCGCTGACGGCCATGGCTCCGTAGCGGGCGCGGCGGACGAAATGCATGGCTTCGGTGACCACTGCGGCCGTGGTAGCCAGCATGCCCGTGAACCCGTCCATGATCTCGCCGACTTGGTCATGCTCGATCTCGCTGGAATCGAGGTAGGCGACCAATGGTCCAGTATCGACCAGCCAAGTGTTCACGAGCGCCAGTTGTGGGCGCGTATCTCAGATTGCCAGTCGTCTTGGAGGGCGTCGGCGGTATCGGCTTGGATCAAGCCCCGGAGAAGGCCGACACGATCGCCCAGAGGACGAGCTACCACCGTGTCGCGCAAGGCCTCCCGCACCACCTGTGAAACCGAAGTGCCCAATGCTTCAGCCCGGCGAACAGTCGCGTCCCACAACTCGGTCTCCACCCGCACAGTCAGCAACTTCGTAGTCATTGCCACACATTGTACGACATTTGTACGACAACACCGATTTTGACATTTCGGTTCTGAGGCATTCAGCGGCTTATCACGGTTACAGGCCACCAGAAGCGTCGTTCATATGCACCTACCGACTAGCTCGCAGCCGGTGGCCAGATCGCTACTCCTGGAAACTGCCCGACATGTGTGAGGCACTGGGCATAGATGGCCTGGACCATCACGACCCGCTTTCAGATGCCCGAGCCGCAGCAAGAGTGTTGCTGGCAATGTGTGAACACGACGACTGTGGGATCGGAGGTCTGTGTCAGGGGTTGGGCCACAGGCCTGGGCAGTTGTTTGCCGACCTTTATGCCTCAGCCTCCGATGAGGTGCGAGGTTCAACTTCACCAAGAGTAAGAGCCTCGGAGATTGAGACCACTGTCGACAATGTCGATCCAGACGGCGCTCTGTTCGGCAAACGGGTCGCATTCACCGGAACCCTCAGTTCAATGACCCGCGAGGCCGCTTTCCAAGTCACCGTCAACTCGGGAGGGATGCCGTCTACCTCTGTGTCGAAACAAACCGACTACCTGGTAGTCGGCATGACAGATTTTGCCAAAGTCGGTACCAGCGGCATGTCTTCGAAAATGCGGAAGGCTGTTGAACTAGCGGACTCGGGGACAAGGATCGAAATCCTCGACGAGGACGACTTCCTCCGGCTGGCCTCAGTTGAGACGTTCAACCCCTTCGCCACCAAGTGAGCCTCTGAATCGCCGCAACTGCTGATGGCAGCCCGCAGTACTATCCGGCAGGTGACGGAAGGTGCGAAAGATCGCGCTGAGAGCCGCATCGCGGAACTGGTCGAACTCATCCGCTACCACGATCAGCGCTATCACGGCGACGACTCTCCGGTAATATCCGACGCTGACTATGACCAGATCAAACGGGAGTTGCTGGAGCTAGAGGCGACCCACCCGGAGCTGGTCCTACCTGACTCCCCCACCCAGACCATCGGGGCCGATCCTTCCACTCTGTTCGCTCCTGTAGAGCATCGGGTGCCGATGATGTCGCTGGACAACGCTTTCGACCGCGATGAACTCGAAGCCTGGGCAATTCGCGCACAGCGCAAGCTGCATTCCTTGCAAGAGCAACGGGCTGCTCAGGAGGCCAGCGGACAAGGGGTGTTTCTCTTGGAAGACGAGGTGTCAGAGGAATCGGATGAGGTTTCTCAGGAATCGGCCCCAGCGTCTAAAGGGTCACATTCCGACCTGGGTGATCTGGTGTGTGAACTCAAATACGACGGTCTGGCCGTGTCTCTGCGATACGTGAACGGAAAGCTGGAGCAGG
>JAPPKI010000106.1:6234-7077 GCA_028820035.1 bacterium
TGCCAACATCCTGACTATCTCGTCAGTACCTCACCGCCTGCCCAGAAATGCTCCCGAGGTGTTGGAGGTACGGGGTGAGGTCTATATGCCTCTCTCGGCGTTCGAGGAACTCAACGCCGAGCAGGACAAGGCTGGCAAGGCCCGCTACGCCAACCCCCGAAACACCGCCGCAGGCTCATTACGCCAGAAAGATCCATCGGTTACCGCCACCAGGGGTTTGGCTGTGTGGTGCTACTCAGTTGGCGAAGTCCAGGGAGGTCCAGCACTAGAAACCCACAGTGCCACATTGAGCTACTTGAGCAGCCTCGGTCTGCCGGTGAACTCAGAAACCGACACGGTGGACTCTCTTGACAAAGCATGGGAATTCGTAAAGAGGTGTGAGGCCAAGCGCCACGACCTTCCCTACGAGATCGATGGCGCGGTAATTAAGATTGACCGCCTCGATTTCCAGCAGGAACTCGGAGCTACCAGCCGGGCACCCCGCTGGGCCATCGCCTACAAGCTTCCGCCTGAAGAACAGACCACGAAGCTCCTTGACATCCACGTTTCAATTGGCAGTAAGGGAAAAGCGACACCATTTGCTGTGCTTGAACCTGTCTTCGTAGGGGGCTCCACCGTTGAGATGGCCACTCTCCATAACCAAGACCAGGTCAAGGCGAAAGATGTGCGGCCCGGAGACACAGTGGTAGTTCGTAAAGCAGGCGACGTCATCCCTGAGGTCCTTGGCCCGGTCTTGGCCGACCGGCCACCCAACCTCTCGGCGTGGGAGTTTCCGTCCACCTGCCCCTGCCCGCACCAAACCCAAGTGACTTGGGAGGGTGACGACGCTGCGCACTACTGCGG
>JAPPKI010000560.1:0-3608 GCA_028820035.1 bacterium
CCCACTTCTGGACGATCATCCTGTTCGCCATCTTCTACATGCTGGGCTCCCAGATCGAGTCCCTGCTGGGACGCTGGCGGTTCGCGTTCTTCCTGGTTGCCCTCACCCTTGTCCCCGCCGTGATTGTGACTGGGGTGGAAGCGGCGACCGGCATCAACGGCTATGTGGCGGGCCTGCGAATGGTGGAAGTCGGTGTGCTGGTGGCCTTTGCCGCCCAGTACGCCCACGCCCGGTTCTGGCCCGGCATTCCCGGTTGGGTGATCGCCGTCGTCATCGTCGGACTCGACGCCATCCAAGCCCTGGGCAACCGCAACTGGTTTGCGCTGATAGTTCTGGCCTGCACGGTGGCCGTGGCCCTGCTCGGCATTCGAGCCTTCGGCTACGCCACCAACCTCACATGGATCCCGAAGCTGTCTCTGGCGTCAAGTTCTGGCCAGTCTTCGGCCAGCACCCGGCCTTCTGGGTCTCGTCGCCGGGGTCGAGGCCGGGATCATCTGCGGGCAGTCCCGACCCGTGACGAGTCGGTCACCCCCGAGATCGACGCCCTGCTCGATCAAGTGGCCAGCCAAGGCCTAGATAGCTTGAGCCGCAAGCAGCGCAAGCAGCTCGAAGCCCACGCCCGCCGCCTGCGCCGCCGCCGGTGATCCGATAGGGAAGTCTGAGGCCGACGGCACTGCCTGGCTGGACGTACTACGGTTACAAAGCGTCAACTGGCGGAAGGAGTCCTATGGCACAAGTGGGCGATGACATCATCGTGCTGGACAGTGTCTACAAGATCTTCGGACCCCAACCCCGCGGAAGGGCGTTCGAGCTCGCCAGCTCCGGGATGGGCAAAGACGAGGTGCAGGCCGAGACCGGGCATGTGGTGGGCCTCCACAACGTGTCGTTCTCGGTGCCCAGGGGAGAGATATTCGTGGTGATGGGCCTGTCGGGGTCGGGCAAGTCCACCGCCATCCGCACCGTCAACAAGCTCCACGACATCACTGCGGGCACCGTCACCGTCGAGGGCACCGACGTTCAGACCCTTGAGGGCTCAGAGCTCCAAGCATTCCGCAGGAGCCAGATGGGGATGGTCTTCCAGCACTTCGCACTGTTCCCCCATCGCAACGTGATCGACAACGTGAGCTACGGCCTCAAGGTCCAGGGCGTCGACAAGGACGCCCGCAGCGAAGCGGCCATGCGGGCCTTGGCGTTGGTCGGACTCGACGCCTATTCGCTGAACATGCCGTCGGAGCTTTCCGGCGGTATGCAGCAGCGGGTGGGCTTGGCCCGAGCGCTGGCGGCGGACCCCGAAATACTGCTGATGGACGAGGCCTTCAGCGCCCTAGACCCGCTGATCCGCCGCCAGATGCAAGACGAGCTGCTGGAAATCCAGAGCGAGCTCCAAAAGACCATCCTGTTCATCACCCACGACCTCAACGAGGCGCTCCGCATCGGAGACCGGGTGTGCATTATGAAGGATGGCGCTGTCGTGCAGATCGGCACGCCTGAGGAGATTCTCACCGAGCCGGCCACCGGGTATGTGGCCGAGTTCGTGCAGGACGTCGACCAGGGCCGCGTCATCCAGGTACACGAAGTGATGCAAAAGCCGGCACCCGTTTCCGCCAGCACCACCATTGCCGAGGCCCTCGGCGCAATGGGCAGCCGCGTTGGCGCGTTCGTGCTGGATGCCGCCGGGGCGCCCACGCACCTGCTCACCGTCGAAGACGCGGCCCGGGCCGCGAGCATGGGAACCACCGATCTGGCCCCTGCGCTGCGCACCGACTTCGAGCGATGCAGCCCAGACGACCGGCTCAACGAGGTCTATGCCGCCTGCGGCCGCGGCCTCTCCATCGCAGTGTGCGATGAATCGGGAGTGCTGGTGGGGAACCTTGATCCCCGTCACATCATGGAGGAGATGGGCCGGGTCGAGAACCTCATCGACGGTTTCGAGCGGGAGGTGTTCCTGTGAGCCTGCCTAAATTGCTGGCCCAGTCGGATTCTCCCAGCATCGCCGACAACAAGGTTCTCGACCAATGGGAAGTGCCCTTCGGGGAATGGGTCGACCAGATGGTCGATTGGATCAAGCTCAATCTCGACTGGCTGCTCAAAATCATCGAGTGGCCCTTCGATTTGCTGTTCCGCAACTTCGTAGAAGGCCCCGGCCACTATCCCTGGTGGCAGATCACCGACATGCCGTGGATAGGCGTATGCGCGCTGGCCTTCGCTTTTGGAACCCTGCTCCGCAACGTCAAGGTCGGCGGATTCGTTGCCGGGCTCTTGGCGCTCTGCGGCCTGCTGGGCGGCGAATACTGGGAGGAAACCGCGCTAACTGTGGGCATGATCGTTGTCGCCGTCGTGCTTTGCGCCATTATCGGCATTCCGGTCGGCATTCTCAGCGGGCGCATGGACGGCGTATGGAATTCGGTTCGCCCCGTGTTGGACGCCATGCAGGTGGTTCACCCGTTCGTCTACATGTTGCCGGTCATCTTCTTCTTCAGCCTCGGTCTCGTGCCGGCCACGATGGTCACCATGGTGTTTGCGGTGCCGCCGCTGATACGCCTGACCAATCTCGGCATTCGACAAGTGCCTGAGGATGTGGTGGAGGCGAGTCGGGCCTACGGGGCACCGGAGTGGCGGGTGCTGTCCGACGTACAGCTGCCGTTGGCCCGACCGGCCATCATGACCGGGCTCAACCAGACGCTGTTGCTGTCGATCTCGATGTTGGGAATCGCCGCCATCATGGGCGCTGGCGGACTCGGCCTGCTGGTTTTTCGGTCCGTCCAGAATCTCGATGTCGCGGGCGGCGCCTCGGCCGGTTTGGCTCTGTACATCGTGGCCTTGGTGTTGGATCGCATTTCGCAGTCCGAAGACACCGACCCCGAGAACCTGTTCACCCGTGTTCGCCGGGCTTGGGCCCATCGCCGGGATCCCGAGTCCCTGCTGCCGCAAGCCGCGGTCATCGGCGCGGTTGCAAAAACCCGTGGCCAGCCCGCTCCCCTGTCCGCAGCCGAGCGCCGCGGCCTGACAATCGCAGCTTGCGGGGCGATCATTGCCGTCATTGCCGTGTTCCTGCCTTGGGGGCACGACTCGGGCAAGATCTCTGGCTACTCCCGCCTGGTGGATACGGGACGCTGGGAGTACGTTGAGGTCGACCCGGTGGGATCGCCCGGTGAGGTCGAGCTCCAAGCAGCCAGCGCCAGCCCACCGGCCGAAAACGCAGCCGCGGTCAGGCAACTGGAGAGCCAGCGGGTGGCCGTGCTGGCCGCCGCTGGATCGGAGGGCCTCGAGGACGAGGAGGCCGCGGCCGCCGTTGCCGATCTGGACGACGAGATCGCCCGGCTTTCAAATTCTCTGGATGGGCGCGACTTCAACGGCCTCAGCGCGTCGGGAGGGTCGTTCTACGGCATAGCCGTCCTCGGATTCGCGCTCTTGATCATCGCTGCTGCGGCGAACAACTTGCGACGGCCAGGTCGGGGACCCCGCCTCTTCAGGTCCAACGGCATTTTGGCATTGGCCTTCGGAATGTTGGCCGGGGGCGGGGGCCCCAGTTTTGGGGGCCGCCCCCCGGGCCCAGGCAAACAAAAAAAAAGAATTATGTGGGGGGGTTGGGGGGGGGGGGGGGGGGG